>JAVVHK010000001.1:0-36449 GCA_032249525.1 Bacteroidota bacterium
CGTGGCAAATTCCGGTGCCCTTGGGGGGGGGCCCCCCGGGGGGGGGGCCCCCCCCAACCCCACGGCCCCCCCCCCCCCCTTGGGGGGGGGGCGGGCCCATAAAACACCACCCACCCGTATTCAGAAACTCTTTACATCGAATCAGTATTAGACCCAGATTCAGCTGGCAGAGAGAGAGTTCTGCGAGAAGTCCGTAGGTTTGGGTAGGTCATTCAGCGAGCGCAGCCCCAGAAGCTCCAAAAACTTAGCTGTGGTGCGATAAGCCAAAGGCTTGCCGGGAAGGTCCAAGCGCCCCGCTGGCTCAATCAGTTCCAGCTCTAAGAGCCTATCCACCGCGTAGTCGCTTTGGGTACCTCGGATTTGAGACACGAAGGCTTTAGTCGTAGGCTGATGGTAGGCAATCAAGGCTAAAGTCTCCAAGAGGGGTTTGGAGAGGCGGATAGGGGTTTGGAGGCCCAGCGCTTGAGCAAGGAGGGCTCCATATTCGGGACGCGTGCGCAAGGCATACCCTCCCGCCACTTCCATAAGCTCTATACTGGTGGAGGCATAACGGGCCCGCAGCCTCTCTATAGCTTCACTAAGCTCCTCCGACGAAATGCTGCGCCTCAGGAGGTGGCTCAGAGTCTTTTGAAGTAGCTCAGCAGATAAAGGACTCGGATTGACAAAGAGGAGAGCCTCTATGAGATTTTCCAAGGGAGGCGAGAGAGTTTCCTCCGTCATGAATCAGACGAAGGCTGAAATCTTGGTGATGTCTTGACCAGTGATGAGGAGATGGATTTCGTGGGTGCCTTCGTAGGTGATGACGGATTCTAAGTTCATCATGTGGCGCATGATGGGGTAATCGCCGACGATTCCCATGCCGCCGAGGATTTGGCGGGCGGTGCGAGCAACTTCTAAGGCCATAGCGACATTGTTGCGTTTGGCCATGGAGATTTGGGCGGGGGTGGCTCGGCCTTCATTCATGAGCTGGCCCAGCCGCAGGGCCAAAAGCTGTGCCTTCGTGATTTCTGTCAGCATCTCGGCGAGTTTCTTCTGGGTAAGCTGAAAGGCCGCAATAGGCTTGCCAAACTGCTTGCGCTCTAAACTATATTGTAAGGCAGTGCGATAACAGTCTATAGCTGCTCCAATGGCACCCCACGCAATGCCGTAACGTGCGCTATTGAGACAGGAGAGGGGGCCTTTAAGGCCTTGCACACCCGGTAGGAGGTTCTCTTTCGGCACCCGCACCCGATCCAGCACAATCTCCCCCGTAGCACTGGCCCGTAAAGACCACTTGCGGCGGATCTCCGGCGTAGAAAAACCCTCCATCCCCCGCTCCACAATCAGCCCCCGAATCACTCCCTCCGGGTCCTTAGCCCATACAATCGCTATATCCGCAAAAGGCGCATTGGAAATCCACATCTTGGAGCCGGTTACCACATAATAATCCCCCTCCTCATAAAAGTGGGTTTCCATGCCGGCGGGATTAGAACCGTGATTAGGCTCCGTCAGGCCAAAGCATCCGATGATTTCACCCCGAGCTAAACGCGGAAGGTACTTGCGCCGCTGCTCCTCCGAACCAAACTTCCAAATAGGATACATCACAAGGGAGCCCTGCACAGAAGCTATAGAACGAATACCAGAGTCACCTGCCTCCAGCTCCTGCATCATCAGACCATACGAAATATAATCCAGCCCCGCCCCCCCATACTCCTCCGGAATAAATGGCCCAAAAAGCCCTAACTGAGCCATCTCCGGAATCAGATGCGTAGGACATTCCGCCCGCTGAGCATAATCATCAATAATTGGGACCAGCCGGGTGCGCACCCATTGCCGAACCGCATCCCGAATAGCCCGCTGCTCCTCGGTCAAAAAGCTCTCTATATCAAAGTAATCCACCTTATCTACCTCCACAGGCGTAGTGACGCTCATAACTCAAAGGTACAACAAAATTCGGCATGGGGGATAGTCCCTTAGGGGCTGACGGAGGAGGCGAAGGCCTCCTGAGCTTTCTTGATGAGCAGGTATTCGGCGATATTTTCAGCATCAATGATTCCGAGGAGGATGGGGGTGGAGCCGGTTTTCTCTTCTACTAAGACGAAGGGCACATCCTCGGCCTGTAAAATGCGCATGACTTCGCTGAGGGGGGTATTTGCATCTACCGCAATGAGATGTTCGTTCATGACTTGCGCGATGGGTGCAGTGAGGGGGATGCCTTCGTGGAGGGCACTAATCAGCTGCTCCCGGGAAAGGGAGCCCACGGGCCTCCCCTGCGGGTCCGTAATCAGAAAAGAACGTGCCTGCGAACTCAGAAGGGCCTCTACCGCCGCTTGCAGGGACGCTGTCGCAGGTAGAACTGGATAATGAACCATCACGGCATTCCGGGCAACAATACCCTTGAGCAGGGTTTGTCCCTCTACAGCTTTCTTCTCGTTTTCTGCGGCTACAAAGACAAAGAAGCCTATCAGGATTAGCACAGGATTGCCAAAAAGACCCAAGAGCGCAAAGAAAACCGCAAAGACCTGTCCTACCGTAGCAGCAATAGAGGTAGCCCGCGCATACGGGAAGCGCATCGCTAAAAAAGCTCTGAGTACTCGCCCACCATCCATTGGGAAAGCAGGTAGGAGGTTGAAGAGAGCTAAATAGGTATTGAGCACGGCAAGCTGGATGAAGTATTCTAAGAGGGTGAGCTCATACTGACTAAAATAGCTTAGGTTCATTTCCCATGGGGCTCCTCCTAAAAAAAGGCCGGCGGCAATCACCCCGGTGATGAGGAAGTTGACGAGCGGGCCAGCCAGCGCAATAACCAGCTCTTGCGAAGGACTTTCGGGAAGCTTCTCAATGGATGCTACCCCCCCGAAAGGATACATCGTAATATCCCGAGTCGGTATCCGGAAGGCCGCCGCCGCAAAGGCATGTCCCAGCTCATGCAGGATGACACTTACCACCAGCCCCCCTATCAAAAGTAACCGCCACCCCACAAAAGTCCAGTTTCCTCCGCTGTACCAAAGGGCTGATAGGATAATCCACGCAATAAGAAGCCCAAAACTCCAGTGAATATAAATGGGAATACCCCCTACTACCGCAACGCGGATGGCTCCTTCCTTGCGCATCTGACAAAGGTAACCTAAACCAGCGATATTATCGGGTTTGGCTTTCCAGGGCGGCTTGGCCTGCGGACTTTCGGATGCCGACTACCTCCATCTCAATGCGGCGATTGAGGCTGCGGCCCTCCTCGGTAGCATTAGAGGCAATAGGGCGGGTTTTCCCGTAACCAATGTATTCCATCTGAATAGGATGAACCCCCTTTTGCCTAAGCCACTCATAAACGGCTCGCGCCCGCCGCTCCGAAAGCTGTTGATTATACTTATTGCTACCGATATTATCCGTGTGTCCTGAAAAGCGGATACGAATGTTCGGATTCTGCTGAAGGAGTCGCAAAAGCCGCTCTAGCTCAGGTATGGACTCAGGCCGTAGCCGATCGCTATTGAAGTCAAAGTAAATATTCCTCAGCTGAAAGGTGGCTTCCATCTCAATGGGAAAGAGCGGAATGGAAAGCTGAATGGGCTCCTCTGGCGGCATTTCTGGTAAGTGGATCACTTGCACATAAGTCATATACCCCGTCGCCTGTACATAAAGGTAGAAGCGACCTGAGCGCGGAGGATAAAGCCGATAGCTTCCATCGGGGTTAGCGTAAGCGGCGATGAGTTCCTTTTGGGTGGCGGAGTCCACGAGAACAATCTGGGCGGAGATGCCCTGCTGAGTGCGGGCATCGTAGATACGGCCAGTCATGACTAGCAGGCGGGGGGATGGCGGAGCTTCTGGTAAAGTCTCCCGCTGCACGATAGGAGGAGGTAAAGGCTCGGGCTTCAACCGCCGCACCTTATACACCTGCATCAGGCCATCCCGAGCGGAGGAAAGATACGTCGCCTCCGGCGAAAAAGGATAGTAGTAAATATCATCAGCGCTACTATTGATAGGCACTGGCATGGGAATAGGAGGCCCCCAGTCGCGGGTGCCCTGCCGAAGCGCATAAAAAATGTCATAACCTCCCATGCTTTCCGGCCGACGAGAGGCAAAGTAGAACGTATCTTCTACGATGAAGGGGGCATCTTCATCGTAAGGCGTATTGATGGGCATGGGGAGCCTTTCGGGAGGGGCATACCGACCTCCTCCTAAGGACCGCAACCGATAAATATCCCGTCCCGTAGCGCTTTTCTGACCGTGGTCGCTCACAAAGTACAAGTCGCCTGTCTTAGGGTCCTCGCAAACGCTGTATTGTCCTCGGGGACGCTTAGGAAGAAGGGGCCAGCGCCGAGGACGCGTCCAACCCTCCGCACTCGCCGTACGAACCATGTAATAAATCCCTCCTTTACCCCGAGAAAGGTACAGGAGAATCGTATCAGGCGAACGATACCCCACCACGCCCTGATGATACCGGTAACGAGTCGGCAAAGGCACCTCCCCCACCTGCTCATACGGATAGCCATCCGTCGGATAAATCTTACACCCGGGCCGCTCACAACGATGAATATAGTACAGCGTCCCCTCCACTAAGTAAGCCGCATACGTAGGCCCCTCATTGCACCCCAGCGCAAGACGTTCTAAGCGGTAGGTGGTATCTACTCTGGCTTGGGTAGCGTTTTGAAGGTAGCTCAGATAAAGTTGTATCTCCTGAGCAGGTGCGCCTTTCTCCAGGGCTATCTGATACTGCTGGCGGGCTTTGACCCAATCCCCCTTCTCGTGCAAGAGACGGGCATACTCCAAGTGGAATACGGCTTCTGCCTCGGGCATCCCACCAAAAGCTTGCCGGTAAGTATGAAGGGCGGCCTCCCGCTGACCTACCCTGTAGTAAGCACTGGCTAAATAAAAGAGCCTTTTCCCCTGAAAAGCTATTCCATTACGTTGAGAGGCATGGATGATTTTTTCATAGTAACCGAGCTCATACCAGCGCTCTATACGTCGCAAGGAAGGCCCCTCACCTTGCCCAAAGCAGAGAGCCACCCATCCCAAGATAGTTCCTCCTAAGAACAGAGGCCGCATGTGCGCCAAAGTTAGGTAAATCCATGGATACTTGTTTGAGCGATTTTCCACACCTTGTGGGAGGCTGGGGGCCTGCTTCGGGAAGAGGTGGTAGGCTTTTTAGCTTAGGAGAATAAGCTTTCGGGAAGGTCAAAGGCATATCGGAGGAAAGTATTGTCTGCGCCGACTTGGGGGATTTGTCCCTGGTAGCTGACGCTCTCGGAGAAGGTCAAGAAGTTTTGGTGCCAGGCTTGGGAGCCCCAAGGTTTTTGGATGGCTTCGGCGAAGGTATAAACAGGGGAGACGCAAAAGGCGGTATTTTGGAGGAGAGCTTCCCACTCGGCGAAGGTTTTAGAGCGGAAGAGGGCTTCTATGGTGGTGTGAGCGGAGGGGTCGTTGAGGGCGTAGCCAAGGGGGATGAGGTCTGGCCGGCCCACATGCCGGCAGAAACCTTCCCAGAAGTGGCTTTCTAAGGCAGCCACGGCCACAAATCGGCCGTCTTGTGTAGGATAGACGCGATAAGCCGGCAGTCCCCCCGAGAAAAGCTCCTGCGTAGGCGGCGGCACCTGCCCCCCTCCCGACAGATATAAGAAGGCCGTAGCATAGCTCCAACGGAGCATCTCCGTAGTAATGGCGATAGTAAGAAAAGCGCCTTGCCCTGTCTTTTCCCGGTGATAGAGGGCTGCTAAGAGTCGGATGAGGGCGCTGGCCGTCCCTCCCAAAAGGTCCCCAAATAAAAACCCCGGCACTATGGGCGGTGCATCCGGTGCAGGCCGCAGACGGTCTAATACCCCACTTTCCGCTAAGAAGTTGAGATCGTGGCCGGGGCGCCCATCCTGGTGACCTAACAGATTGACAACAATAAGGCGCGGGTAGAGAGAAGTAATGTTTTCTGGGGAAAGGTGGAGGGCATCCAGGGCACTGGGGCGATGATTGAGAATGAGGATATCCATATGTGGGAGGAGATAGGGCCAGGCCGCGGGCCAATTTTGCGGTGGGAGAGCCAGGAAGCGCTTCCCTCGTGCCAGCAAAGAAAAAAGCGCCGTCCCTCGGGTCTTATCCCCTCGGGGCCAAGGCTCCAACTTGATAACTTCAGCCCCCAAATCGCATAAAAAGGTTCCTACCAGCGGCGCCGGTAAAAGGCGTCCTACCTCCAGCACCCGCAATCCCCTAAGCACACCAAAAGACGCCGACATGTTCTAAACGCTGGAGGTGGATTGGGGCTCCCGCTGACGAAGGCTATACCTCAGGTAAATCAAATGCCCCACCCCATACCCTACGAAACTCATCGCAAAGCCGTACCAGAGGGGATGGATTTCGGTTTGGGAAATCTTAGCGAGGTAGTAGGCCCCTACGCCCGCGATCATGCTCAGGATGGCCCCTGCTGCCGATCGCCAGCGCGGCAGGTGCAAACCCACCACCATCGGCACGAAAAGCGTTACTAAGCTAAAAATGGACGACTCTGCCACAAGCTCGTAGATATTGGGGTTATGTCGGGCAAAGAGCCAGCAAATGATACCCACGGCGAGGGTGGAGAGGCGAGCGCGCCAGAGGCCGGAGAACTTTTCCCAGCGGGCGAGTATGTTTTCGGATAAGAGGGAGGCCGGCGCTAAAATCCCTCCGCTGGCCGAGCTCATAATAGCCGAAATCAGCGAACCCCAGAAGAAAAACTGCGCCCATGGAGGCAAGTAGGTTGCCGCCAACCGAATAATGGGAGCTGCTTCTGCCCCTTCCAGCCACTCCGGATGATAGAGACGAATGTACAATCCCGCCGCCAGCGGAATCAGGCCTATCGTCAAATACAAGACCGCCGCACTAATAGCCGCAGTTTGGGCAATCCGCGCACTCTTAGAAGCGACTACCCGCTGGTACATATCCTGCTGCGGAAGGGAGCCCAGACCAATGACCATCCACGCGGCTAAGTAGTTGAGCCAGGCCGTGGGCGTAGGCGGCGGCGTAAATGCCAAAAAGTCCGGCGAAAGCCCCTCCGTACGAAACCACCCCCGGGGTAAATATAAAAGCAGCACCACCAGCCCCCCCACCAAAATCACATTCTGAGCTAAGTCAATAGCCGCTACACTCCACATCCCCCCTGCCAGCGTATAAGACAATATTACCACCGTGGAAAGAACGAGGGCCGTCTCCCGAGAAACCCCGCTAAAATGACTAAGCACTTCTGCTAAGGCAACCAGCTGCGCCGCTATCCAACCGACATACGAAAATGCCATCAGCGGGGTCGCTATCCTTTCAGCCCAACGTCCAAAATGCAGCGCATAAAAGTCCCCAAAAGTATTGATAGGTAGACGATAAAACGGCTTAGCAAGCCAAACTCCCGCCAAAAACAAGCATAGGGCACTTCCAAAGGGGTCCTCAATCACAGCTAACAGCCCTTTCTCTGAAAAGGTTTGGGAGGCCCCTAAGATAGTCTCCGACCCAAACCATGTAGAGAAAAGCAGCGACATGGAAAGAAGCCAAGGCAAACGCCGACCAGCAACCAGAAAGTCCTGCTTATTTTTCACTTGACGAGCGGCCCACAGCCCAATCCCCACTGAAATCAGCACATAAAGACTTACGGCCAGGGCCATCTCAGCTAAAGAAGCGCTCTACGGCAGTAACGATATAGTCCAACTGGTCTTCTTGCAGGAAGGGATGCATAGGCAAAGAGAGAACTTCGGTGGCGAGGCGCTCGGCATTGGGGAAACTGCCAGGGGGGTACTCTGGACTCTGATAAGCAGGCTGGAGGTGCAGGGGCTTAGGATAATAAATCATGGAGGGAACCTGAGCCTTTTGGAGGTGCGCCCGCAAAGCATCTCGGCGCCCATGCAGCACCCGAAGCGTATACTGGTGAAAAATATGGTCCCCCCAGCTGACCCGCTCGGGAATGATAAGCTCAGGAATATGCCGTAGACGAGCATCATAGTAGTTGGCAGCGGCCCGGCGCCGAGCATTGAGTTCATCCAAATAGGGCAGCTTAGCCAAGAGAATGGCCGCCTGAAGGGAATCTAAACGAGAGTTGACGCCAATATCTACGAACTCGTAGAGGGCGCTTTGGCCGTGATTGGCGATGCGAGCAATTTTTTCAGCCAGTTTAGCATCTCGAGTGAAAACGGCTCCTCCATCGCCATAGCAGCCAAGGTTTTTAGAAGGAAAGAAGGAGGTGCATCCGATGTCCCCAAGGGTGCCGAGCTTGCGCGGCCCCTGGGGGGTATAGTAAGAGGCGCCTAAGGCCTGCGCTACATCTTCAATTACATAGAGACCTTTCTGGCGGGCAAACTCCAAAATAGGCTCCATAGGCGCCGCCTGCCCAAAAAGATGCACAGGGATAATTCCTTTCACCCGCGGGGTGTAAGCCGCCTCTAAGGCCTCAGGCAGGAGATTGAAGTGGGAAAGGCTCACATCCACCCACCGCACCCCCACCCCTAAAAGGCGGGCTACTTCCGCCGTCGATACATAAGTGAAGGCCGGTACTATCACCTCATCGCCGGGCCCGATCCCCAACGCCATGAGCGCCAGCTGAAGCGCATCCGTCCCATTCGCACAGGGAATCACGTGCACCTTCTCGCCGGGAAAACTCAGATAAGCACTAAGCGCCTCCGCAAACTGCATAACTTCGGGCCCCCGAATAAACTGCGTATGACGCAGCACCTCCCCAATCCCCTTCTCAATAGCTGGCCCAAAAAATCTCTGCTCCAGCTCTAAATCCACCATCTTGAGGGGCTTCATAAGGTCCAATATTGCAGGGGCTCGTGAATCCGACACCGAAACTTACCCTTGATATCTACGAAGAGGGCGTGGGGTTTAGCCCAGGCCTCAAAGTCTTTCTGGGAGAGGGCAAGGTACGGCTTATGAGGCACAGCTAAGACGAGGGCGTGATAGGCGTGCGGACGAGGCTCCGTCAGGGTAATGCCATACTCCTCAGCTACTTCCTCGGGATGGGCTAAAGGATCGTGCACTTCTACTTGGGCGCCATGATTGCGGAGGGTCAGGTAAAGGTCATAGACCTTCGTGTTTCGGATATCGGGGACATCTTCCTTGAAGGTGAAGCCTAAGATGAGGATATGCCAGGGAGTGGGATGCTGGGATTGGGCGAGGTTTTGAAGGAGTATTTCGGCGATGCGGCGGGGCATCTCGTCATTGACTCGGCGACCAGCTAAGATGAGCTGAGGATGAAAGCCGATTCCTGCCGCTTTATAGGTAAGGTAATAGGGGTCCACGCCAATGCAGTGCCCCCCTACCAGCCCCGGCGTATAACGATGGAAGTTCCACTTTGTACTGGCCGCTTCTAAAACATCATACACACTAAGGCCCATTTCGTGGAAAAGGAGGGCCAGTTCGTTGATGAGGGCAATATTGAGGTCGCGCTGGGTGTTTTCAATAACCTTAGCGGCTTCAGCGACCTTAATAGAAGGAGCTTTATGTACAGGCGCCTCCAAAACCCGTTGATAGACCTCAGCAATGTAATCTAAGGCTTCTGGATGAATCCCAGAGACGACCTTAGGGATTTTCTCAAAGGGATGTTCCGGATCCCCGGGATTGATACGCTCAGGTGAGTAGCCCACCCAGAAGTCCTCCCCCGCCTTAAGGCCGCTCTGCTCCAATATGGGGATACACACCTCCTCTGTGCAGCCCGGATAGACGGTACTTTCATACACCACCGTATCTCCCTTCTTGAGAATTTGGGCGAGGGCTTCGCTGGCCTTTCGGAGGGGAGTCAGGTCAGGAACTTTGTAGATATCAATGGGGGTTGGCACCGTAACAATAAAGAAGTTGGCTTCTCGGAGTTTCTCAAGGTCTGCGGTAAAGGTGAGGTTAGGATTTTGGAGGGCATCGGCAGGGACTTCATGATTTCGGTCATACCCTTTTAGAAGCTCTTCTATGCGTTTGGAGTTGATATCGTAGCCAATGACGGGGTAATGCTTAGCAAAGGCGGCAGCCACCGGCAGCCCGACATAACCTAAACCTACGACACCTACTTTAGGAGACACCTTTGGCACGGCGCAAAGGTAGGAGATAGAAGAAGAAGGTGCGGGATAAATGAGGTTTTTAGCTTTTGTATTACTTTTGTTAGCATGAGCGTAGCGACGCAGCGGTTTGCAGGCAAGGCGGAGGAGGCTCCGTATCGCTCCACCTATCCCATTCGTATTGTTACAGCCGCGTCCCTCTTTGATGGGCATGATGCGGCGATCAATCTCATGCGTCGGCTCATGCAAGCCACAGGAGCGGAGGTTATTCACTTAGGTCACAATCGCAGCGCCGCAGAAATTGTAACGGCCGCCATTCAGGAGGATACGCAGGCTGTAGCTCTCACTTCTTATCAGGGCGGCCACATGGAGTTTTTTCAGTACATCCGAGACCTTCTGAATGAGGCAGGCTATTCTCACATGCGGATTTTCGGTGGGGGTGGAGGGACGATCCTACCTCATGAGGCGGAGGCCCTTCACCGCTACGGGATTACCCGTATCTACCTCCCCGACGATGGGCGCGCCATGGGACTCCAAGGCATGATCAACGACCTTATGCGAAAGTCCGACTTTGCCCCTTGGCTGGAAGTAAATACGGATACCCTTCACCGCCTCCCAGAAACCACAGGCCCTTACTATAAAGAGCTAGCTCGCGTCCTTAGCCGCTTAGAGAACGACCCCGACTTCATCCGAGCTGAGCTGCAAAAACTCTCTATTGAGAAAAAAGCCCCGGTCATAGGCGTTACGGGCACGGGCGGCGCCGGAAAAAGCTCCCTCACGGATGAGTTTGTACAGCGGTTTCTGCGCTACTTCCCCGATAAACGGCTGGCTATTCTCTCTATTGACCCTTCGCACCGCAAAAGTGGGGGCGCGCTCTTGGGTGACCGCCTCCGCATGAATAGCATTTACCACCCGAATGTTTTTATGCGCTCCTTTGCTACGCGCACACCGCACCGCTCCGTACCGCCCTTCCTAAGAGAGGCCATTCAACTCCTCCAACTGGCAGGCTTTGACCTCATTTGGATAGAAACGGCCGGCATTGGTCAGGCAGATACGGAAATTACGGATTATGCCGACCTCACCGTCTATGTGATGACGCCTGAGTTTGGCGCTCCCTCCCAGCTGGAAAAAATAGACATGCTGGAGTATGCGGACTTTGTAGTGCTGAATAAGTTTGATCGCAAGGGGGCCCAGGATGCTCTCTATGCCGTGCGTAAGCAGTATCAGCGAAACTTCAAGCGCTTTTCGGAGCCGCTGGAAGCCATGCCGGTATATCCCACCTTAGCGTCCAACTTCAACGACCCCGGGGTAAATCGCTTTTTCAAGGCGCTGATGGAAAAGGTACGGAGTTTGAGGCCAGAGGGTTGGGCCGCTGTTGAGGCTATTCCTACGGATGATCGGCCCCTCTCCGCCTCGCAGATTATTCCACCAGCCCGCCAGCGCTACCTCTCCGAAATCGCCGACACTATCCGCCGCTACAACGCCTGGGTAGAAGAACAAGCCCGAATCGCCGATAAACTCCAAGCCATTGAGCAGCTGTCGGAGCTACCCCCCGCTCAGCGCGAAGAGCTAAGGCAAGCTTACCGCCAAGCCCTCGCCCCCGAAGTCCAAACCATCTTAGAAAAGTGGGAAGAAACCCTGGCCCGTTATCAAGCGCCCTACTATGAGTACACCGTACGCGACCGGGTGGTGCGAGTAGCGACCCATACGGAGAGCCTCTCCCACAATCAAATCCCCAAGATAGCAGTGCCTCGTTTTCGCAGTTGGGGAGACCGGGTGCGCTGGGCCCTTCAGGAAAACTTTCCGGGACACTTCCCCTATACGGCCGGGGTATTCCCCTTCAAGCGCACAGAAGAGGAAGCCACCCGCATGTTTGCCGGCGAAGGTACCCCCGAACGTACCAACCGCCGTTTCCACTACTTAGCCTCCGGACTCTCCGCTAATCGCCTCAGTACCGCCTTTGATTCCGTTACCCTATATGGCGAAGACCCCGATTACCGGCCCGACATCTACGGCAAAATCGGAAACTCGGGCGTCTCCATCGCTACCCTGGATGACATGAAGAAGCTTTACTCCGGCTTTGACCTATGCGACCCCAAAACCTCCGTCTCCATGACCATCAATGGCCCCGCCCCTGCCATCCTGGCTATGTTCTTCAACACCGCCATTGACCAGCTGTGTGAAAAGTACATTCGGGAAAATGGCCTTACAGAGGAGGTAGAGCAGTATATTCAGGCCAAATACGAACGTTTAGGTCAGCCGCGTCCCCGTTATGAAGGCCGCTTACCCGACCGCCACAATGGCTTAGGCCTCCTCCTGCTTGGCGTTACCGGCGATGAAGTCCTCCCCAAAGAAATTTATGAGCAGCTCAAAGCCAAGGCTCTCTCCCAAGTGCGCGGCACCGTCCAAGCCGACATCCTCAAAGAAGACCAGGCCCAAAATACCTGCATCTTTGCCATTGACTTTGCCTTGCGCCTCATGGCCGACATCCAAGCTTACTTCATTCAGCACAAAATCCGAAACTTCTACTCGGTCTCTATCTCAGGCTATCACATTGCGGAGGCCGGCGCCAATCCCGTCACCCAGCTCGCCTTCACCTTAGCTAACGGCTTTACCTACTTAGAATATTACCGCGCTCAGGGCATGAACATAGACGACTTTGTGCCAAACTTCTCGTTCTTTTTCTCCAATGGCATGGACCCAGAGTATGTGGTGATTGGACGGGTGGCGCGACGCATCTGGGCCAAAGCCCTCAAATACCTTTACAACGCCTCCCCCCGCAGCCAAATGCTCAAGTACCATGTGCAAACCTCAGGACGATCCCTCCACGCCCAGGAGATTGCGTTTAATGACATTCGTACTACCTTGCAGGCTCTTTATGCTTTGGCAGACAACTGCAACTCCCTCCATACCAATGCCTACGATGAAGCCATTACGACGCCCACCGAAGAGTCTGTGCGCCGGGCCGTCGCTATTCAGCTCATCATCCAGAAGGAGCTCGGCCTCCTCAAAAACGAAAACCCCTGGCAAGGGAGCTTCTTCATAGAATGGCTAACGGACTTAGTGGAGGAGCGAGTGCTAGAAGAATTTGACCGGCTGAATGAACGTGGCGGCGTCTTAGGCGCAATGGAACTAGGCTACCAGCGCGCCAAAATCCAAGAAGAATCCCTCTATTACGAAACTCTTAAACACACAGGCCAGCTCCCCATCATCGGCGTCAATACCTTCTTAGGACCAGATGGCTCCCCCACCGACATCCCCAATGAAGTCGTGCGCTCCACCCCCGAAGAGAAAGAACAGCAAATCCTCTCTCTAAAAGCCTTTCAGGCGCGCAACGCCGATAAGGCCCCCACAGCCTTAGCCGAACTCCAAAAAGCCGCCCTCTCCGGAGCCAATACCTTCGCCGCCCTCATGGAGGCCGTCAAGGTCGCCTCCCTCGGCCAAATAACCCACGCCCTCTACGAAGTAGGCGGACGTTACCGCCGAAATATGTAACACCCCCCTACAACCCAATCCCCCACGTCGCTAACACCCGCTTGAGCGTATAAAGGTTCCATAAAAGTTTGCGGTTATTCTGGCGGCGGGAAAGGTGATTCTCCCAAAGGGCCTTCACATAGGAGGCATTAAAAATCTGATCCGGCGATAACAAAAGCGTCTCCATCTCTTGGCGCAGGTCATGGCGTATCCATTGGGGCAGGGGAATGCCAAAGCCCTTTTTGGGGCGTTGTAATACTTCCTCAGGTAAGCGGCCTTTCATGAGCTTTTTGAGAATGTATTTGGTCTCGTGGCCGCGCTGCTTATAGGAGCGGGGCAATCTCGTGAGGAATTCTACCACTTCCCGGTCTAAAAATGGGGCCCGCACTTCCAAGCTGTTGTACATGCTGGCCCGATCCACCTTGAAGAGAATATCTTCTTGCAGGTAGGTCTTGTAATAAATCAGCAGCACCTTGGAGAAAAGAGGCGGATGGGGTGGCAGCGCTTTCAAAAAAGGGCGGAGGAAGAAGAGGGGTTCTTGCTGGAAGAGCGGGGCGATGGCATGCCAGAGGTCTTTTTGCAGGAGGTGGGGAAGGTCTGTGGGTAAGAAGCTAGCCAGCCAGCGGGTGTGGCGCTCCACAGCAGAGCCGGTAAAGCCTTTGAGGAACTGCCGCACCTTGAAGTCAAAAGCGATATTGGCATCGCTGGTGGGCAAAAGCTTTTCGGCGGTGCGCATGAGCAGATGCACTAAGGGGCGGGGTGCCCAGGCTAAAAGCCCTTGATAGAGGTCGGCAATAAAAGTGGGATATCCCGCTAAAAGTTCATCCCCGCCGTCCCCTCCCAGCGCTACAATAACTTTTTTACGGGTGATTTGCGAGAGAAAGTAAGTAGGCAGGATGGAGGCATCGGCAAAGGGTTCGTCTAACCGGGCAAAGACTTCGTCTAAGAGCTCTCGGGTGCGTTGGGGGGTGAGGGTTTCCTCGTAGTGGTCGGTGCCGAGGAAGGAGGCGACTTTTCGGGCGTAGGAGCTTTCGTCGTAGGATTTTTCGGTGAAGGCGATGGAGAAGGTCTGGATAGGGGTGGAGCTATGCTTTTGGGCATAATAGGCGATGGTGGAGCTGTCTATTCCGCCACTTAGGAAGACGCCGACGGGCACATCGGCTACTAAGCGGATTTTAGTGGCTTCGGACAGGAGGCTATCCAACTGCTCCCGAGCCTCCTCAAAGGGTATCGTGAGCGGCTTATCAAAAGGTGGCTGCCAATACGGCGTAGGGCCTTCTACGATAGCTTTATCTCGGACGACGAGGTAATGGCCGCCTTCTAACTTATGGAGGCCCTCTGTAAGCGCATACGGTGTAGGGATATAATCCAGAATCAGGTAAGCGGCCAAGGCTGGGAGGGAGAGGGTTTTAGGCACGGCGGGGTGGAGCCAGAGGGCCTTAGGCTCCGAAGCAAACGCAAAAAAACCGGGCTGGCTAATATAGTATAGGGGCTTTTTGCCCATGCGGTCCCGAGCTAAGAGAAGCTCCTTTTTCTCCGCATCGTAAAAGGCAAAGGCAAACATTCCCCGCAAGCGGGGTAGGGCTGCCCGCCCCCAGGCTATGCAGGCATAGAGTAAGACTTCGGTATCGGAGGTCGTGCGAAAGGTGTAGCCCTGGGCTTGGAGCTGGGCTTTGAGGTCTGGGAAGTTATAGATTTCGCCGTTGAAGACGAGGGCATATCTCTCATCTGGGCTTCGAAAAGGTTGATGACTGCGCGGGTCTAAGTCCAGGATGCTCAGCCGAGCAAAAGAGAGATGCAAATCGTGATGTTGCCAGGTACCTTGGTGGTCAGGGCCCCGATGATGCAGCACGGCGGCCATCTTTTGAGCGAGGGCATGGTCCCCGCTTCCCCAGAAGCCAGCAATCCCACACATAACTTAGGCAGGCTTAGCGATACAGAGCAGAGATGAGCCCGGAATAATCCCCGGAAGAAGGTAGCTTTCCGCCACAAAATAGTACGCAACCAGCTTATGGAAGAGCGCGTTTATACCCGAGGGGGGTTTGTATTCGGTGTTTCTTCCCTTGGGAGAGAGTTGGCGTACCAGCCATATGGGGACATACAAGGCATGGAAAAAGTATCGCATAAATAGCACCTTGTAGCCGCTGGCTTCTATCTCTTGGCGCAAGGTAGAGAAATCATAGCGCAGGTAGTGGCCGTAGTAAGTGTCGTAGTTAGTCCAAAGGCTCATGCAGGCAGGCACGGTGATGTAGAGGTATTGGAGCTTAGGGAAAGCGGTGCGACACTGGGCGAGAAAGGCCACTCGGTCTGGCAGATGCTCTATGACATCAAATAGACCGATACTTCGTATTTGATTTCGGAGATTTTCTGGCAGACTAAAAGCATCTTGGCCGTACTGGATGGGAAGGTTAGGCAGGAAAGGCGTCATTTCATTGGATAGTTCTACGCCGTAGCTCTGCCACCCCCTCTCTTGGAAGGCATGAAGCATATATCCTCGCCCCGCTCCGATTTCTAAGAGCGGTTCGGCTCGGTAAGGTTTGCAGAGGCGAGTAACGATGCGTCCTCGGGCCTGATGCCAGAAGTTGCGCTCTATGCCATCCGGATAGGAAGCCAAGGCTTGTGCCCTGTCAAAAGCCGTGCGCTCAGACATAGGTGGGTGAAGTAATCTTTTCCCGAATGCGGGCCGGCATACGGTGAGTAGCTTCGTAATAAATGCGAATCAACAATTCCGCCATGACACCCATGAGAATCATGAGGACGCCGATGCTGATAAAGAGCACGGTAAAAATGGGAAGGGGGGTTTGGACGAAGTCCTTGATGCCGGCAAGTTTGTAATAGAGAGCCCAAAGAAAGGTGCCTAAGCCCAAGATGATGGAAATAAGGCCTGCGCCCCCGAAGAACTGCATGGGTCTTTGCAGATACTTGTCTAAAAAGAGTATCACGATAAGGTCCAGTAGCACGGAGACGATACGCATCATGCCGTAGTGGCTTTTGCCGAAGCGGCGAGGCTGGTAGCGAACGGGAATTTCCGTGATGCGGCCGCCCTCCCACTTAGCATAAATGGGAATGAATCGGTGCATACGTCCGTAAAGGCGAACCGAAGCAATAACCTCTCGTCTATAGGCCTTGAGGGTGCATCCATAATCATGAAGGTGGACCCCTGAAAGCCAGCTGATGAGCTTATTAGCAAAGAGGGAGGGGAGACGACGGGTAAGCCACTGGCCTTTCCAGCGGTCTTTGCGCCAGCCGCTCACTACATCGTACCCTTCTTCTATCTTTTCTAAGAGACGCGGGATATCGGCGGGGTCGTTTTCCAAATCGGCATCCATGAGTACAATCACTTCCCCCTGCGCTTCTTGGATACCCATCCAGATGGCCATCGTTTGGCCGTAGTTACGCGCTAAGCGAATAGCTTTGAGATAAGGATACCGCTGAACTAACTCGCGCAGGACAGTGGGGGTATCATCGCGCGAGCCATCATCCACGAAAATCACCTCGGAGGGACCCGGTAAAGCAGCAAGCACCGGGTGAAGAGCCTCCATGAGGTAAGGTAAAGAACGGCTTTCATTATAGCCCGGAATGACCACAGATAGCCGCATCGGCGCAAAAGTATATTCATTATGGGACTGATGGGGGGAAGGGTGTGGAGTCCGGGAATCTAAAAGAAGGCTTAGATTTCGGCGATGAGGTGGCCGTCTAAGGTGTAGAGTTTAGCGGTGAAGGGGGTTTGAGAGGGGTCTTCGTCTAAGAGGAGCCACCGATGAGGAAGGAGTCCCCATATCCAGGCGTCCCGAGCTGGATAGCGGCTGCGCCAGTAAGCGGCATGAAGGGGATGGATTTGCAGGCGGAGGGGCTTCCGAGTATGGGTAGCGGCATAATAATGAAGGGTCTCCTCTAAGCGGTGCAGTGGGGCTTCGGGATAAGGGAGAGAACCTTGGCCTTTGCAGAGGGGGCAGGAAAGGGTAGAAGACGAAGTAAGAGGGCTACGACGGCGCTGCCGGGTAATCTGAACCAGCCCAAACTCGCTCATGGGCAAAACCTGATGTTTAGCCCGATCACTTTTCATGGCTTCCACGAGCTGCTCCCAGACCCGCTGCCGATTTTCAGGGTCGCGCAGGTCTATAAAGTCCACTACAATGATCCCCCCCAGGTCCCGAAGCCGAATCTGCCGAGCAATCTCCCGCGCCGCTAAGAGGTTCGTCTGCAGAAGCGCCTCCTCTGGGGATCTCCCCTGCGTAGGAATCGAGCCGGTATTCACATCAATCACATGGAGGGCTTCCGTGTGTTCAATCACAATATAACTCCCATTAGGTAATGTTACAGTGCGGCTGAAAAGAGTGGGTACAATCCGATCCAGCTCAAAGTATTCTAAGAGGCTTTCTCGGCGGCGATGTAGGCGCAGATGCGGAATCGCCTCGGTGCGAGCGTGATTGAAGTAGGCTTTGAGCTCTTCGTACAGGACGGGACTTTCCACATAGATAGCGTCCACAGAGGGGCTGAGCATTTCTCGGAGGAGGGTTTGGAGGGGGGAGCTATTAGAGGTAAGCCGAAAGGGAGGGGTTTGGCGGGTCAGCTGCCGAGTAAGACCCTCCCACTCTTGAATGAGTCGCTCGTACTCCGCCGCAATATCTTCAGCAGAAGCATTTTCAGCGCTGCTACGAACAATCAGACCGTAAGGAGGACGATATAGGCTTTGTATGATTTCTCGGAGCCTCTGGCGAGCTAAAGGATTCGTTATGCGCGTAGAAACCCCCAGCTCCCGCGAAAGCGGCACCAAAATCACTAAATGCCCTATCAGCGACAGATGCGAGCTCAACCGAGGCCCCTTGGTGGCCACCATGTCTTTCTCTAACTGCACCAGAACCCAGTCCCCCACCTTCAGAAGTTCCTTTATAGGGCGATCGCGAGAGGGTTGTGCCGGAAGCTCTTCCCAGTTTGGCAAGGGCTTTCCGTATCGGATATGCTCCAAAAAGGCCTTCTTCCATAAAAAAGTTGAGCCCAAGTCGGTGTAATGCAAAAAACCCTCCTTAGAAAGCCCGATATCAACAAAGGCAGAGTTTAGTCCCTCCGCGATCCGAGAAACAACCCCGACAAAGATATCTCCCAGCACATAAGCGGCCTGCCTCGGCACCGGATAATACTCCACCAGGTGCCGATTCTCTAATAAAAATCCGTCTAATCGCCCCCCTTCCTCAACAATGACGAGCTCCCGCAAGGGACCTTAGCGAATCTTCTTCTTGTGGCGATTTAGACGGCGACGTTTCTTAAGTTTGTGGCGCTTGATTTTTTTGAGCTTGCGCTTCCTTCCGCATGGCATAGCAGGGCAAAGGTAAGGAGTTTAAGTCATATCTTTGCGCCCCATGGCAGCACCCCAAACCCAAAAGAAGAAGAAGTCTGCTCGCTCCAGAACAGCCCTTAGGCGACAGCGGAAAAATGAGCGTCGACGAGCCCGTAACTTACTCTGGAAAGGCCGGTATAAAGCCGCCCTGCGGGCCCTGCGCAAAGAAACCGACCTCACTAAACTCCCCGAGCGCCTGCGAGAGGTGCATTCCCTGCTGGATAAGATGGGGCGCCGGCGGATCTTTCACCCCAATAAGTCCGCCCGCCTCAAGTCTAAGTTAGCCCGCTGGGTCGCCCAGCGCCTGCAAAATGCTCAGCCCGCCTCCTAAAAGGTGCCTACCCTCTCCCCTCAAAAAGTACACTTGTGGGCTCACCCCCGTGGACTCTATGTGCTCTTCTTCTCCGAAATGTGGGAGCGCTTCAGCTATTATGGCATGCGAGCGCTCCTGGTCTTGTACCTTACTCAGCACCTCCTCTACCAGCGCCAGGCCGCCCTGGAAATCTATGGCCTCTATACAGGCTTAGTGTATCTTACCCCCATCATAGGGGGGTTTATAGCCGATCGGTGGCTCGGCTACCGAGGAACCGTCCTCTCTGGCGCTATCCTCATGATGTTGGGGCACTTTGCCATGGCCTTCCCCCAGTTTCTCTTCCCCGCCCTCGCCCTGCTTATTCTGGGTAACGGCCTCTTCAAGCCCAACATTTCTACTATTGTGGGGAGCCTCTACCTATCCGACGACCCCCGCCGCGATGCGGCCTTCACCATCTTTTACATGGGGATTAACTTAGGAGCGTTTTTATCCCCCTTAGTGTGCGGCGCCTTAGCTGATGCCTATTCGCCCCATTGGGGCTTTGCTGCGGCTGGCGTCGGCATGCTGATTAGCCTAATCATTTTTTTAGGAGGGATTTCCACCCTCCGCCCTGCCCAAGGCCCCTACAAACCTCTAAGCAAAGCGGAAATCCTCCGCATCCTGCTCACCACAATCGCCGGCTTTGTGATTAGCGTAGGCGGCGTGCATGCAGCCCGCCTGCTGCTGGGCCGAACCCTCGTATCCACCCTCTTTGGATGGACTCTGATGGGCCTCCTCCTGGCAGTCTTCATCTACCTCATCTTTCGCCTCAAAAATACCAGTGAGCGCCTACGTACCCTCTCCATATTCATTTTAGGCATTTTCACAGCTCTTTTCTGGATGGGCTTTGAGCAGGCGGGAGGCACGCTCAACCTCTTTGCCCAGCACCACACAGACCGCACCCTCGCCTTAGGCTCTTGGAGCTTTACGATACCTGCCCCGTGGTTTCAGTCGCTCAATCCGCTTCTCATCTTCATTTTAGCCCCTCTCTTCTCGCTATTTTGGGTGTGGCTGGCTGCCCGCGGCCGGGAGCCTCACACCCCCGTCAAAATGAGCTGGGGGCTACTCCTATTAGGCTTGGGGTTCGTCCTTATGAGTTTGGCCGACCAAAAGGCCAAAACCGGTCTCCTCGTCTCCCCCCTCTGGCTAATCAGCGTGTATCTCCTCCACACGCTGGGCGAACTCTGCCTTTCCCCCGTCGGCCTCTCTATGGTAACCCGAACAGCCCCAGCCTCCGTCACCGCCCTCCTTATGGGCGTGTGGTTCCTCTCCTCCTCCGCCGGAAACTACGCCGCCGGCATCTCCGAAGCCCTTTTAGAAAAGTACCACCTCCCCCTATACCCTACCCTCGCTACCCTCAGCCTCGCCGCCGGCCTCCTCCTCTGGCTCTTAGCTAAACCCATCCACCGCCTCATGACCGCCTAAGCCAAACCCCTTCCCCCTCCGTATATTTGCCCCATGCGAAAACTCATTTACCTCTGCATAAGTGCCCTCCTCTGGGCCCAACCCGACCCCCAAGCTAAAGAAGAACTCAACAAAAACATTCGCTTCTACCGCAGTATTGCTCGCCGGACCGGCGCCTTCCGTACTAAGGCCCTCCCCAAACTCAACGGCATCCGCTGGCAGGTCAAAATCCAAAATGGCGTCTCCGAAACCGCCGCCCCCGTCGCCGGCGGCCTACGCGTCTATGTCGGCGGCAAAGACAAAAATATGTACGCCATCAACCTCACCGACGGAAAAATCTTCTGGAAATACACCACCGGCGATTATGTAGCTTGTCCAGCCGCCTACTATGAAGGCAAAATCTACTTTGGCTCCGACGATGGCTTCCTCTACGCCTTAGAAGAAAGCAAAAAAGAACTCTGGCGCTTCCAAGCCAACGCCTCCATCCAAAGCCCCCCTGCCATCACCGGCGATATTATCGTCTTTGGATGCCACGACTACAATGTCTATGCTTTGGAGCGTAACACCGGCGAAAAACTCTGGGAATTCACTACGGGCCGGGTCGTCCAATCAGGCCCCGCTATTGCCGAAGGCGTCGTCTATATTGGCTCCGATGATTACAACCTGTACGCCCTCTCCCTCAAAGAAGGCAAAGAACTCTGGCGCTTCAGAGCAGAAAACGAAATCAATACCACTCCGGTCGTCTCCAAGGGCATAGTGTACTTCGGTTCCGATGATGGAAACCTCTATGCGGTGGATGCCAAATCAGGCAAAGAACTCTGGCGTTATGCCACAGGCGGAAAGGTTACCGCTTCGCCTGCGCTCTCCGAAGACATTGATGTCATTTTCGTGGCCAGCGAATCCGGCCTCCTTGCCGCCCTCAACTCCAAAACCGGCGAAGAAAAGTGGACCTACCGAGGCAAAGCTCCTTTCAAAGCATCGCCTTCCCTCGCCGAAGGGTATATTTACATCGGCGCCATGGATGGCACTTTTTACGCCTTTGAAATTCCCACCGGGAAAATCGCCTGGAAAACGAAGTTAGATGCGCCAATTCAGGCTGCGGCGCATATCTTGGATGGCTCCGTTTATGTGCTGACCAGTAGCGGAACCCTTTATGCCCTGCATTGAGGGATGGGGCGCTTCCCCCTCCTTTTCTTCCTGAATTTCACCTTTACGCTCATGGCGCAGAGTCCTATTGCGATTGCCATTCATGGGGGTGCTGGGAATATTCGCCCCGATAACCTCCCTCCGGAGAAAGCCCAAATTGTGGCTACTTTTCTCAGTAACCTCGTCGATGAAGCCTATCGGCAGCTCCAAGAGGGCCGCACTGCCCTGGATGTGGTGGAATTCGCTGTCCGAAAGTTAGAGGATGCGGGCTACTTCAATGCGGGCCGAGGGGCAGTTCCTAATGCCCGGGGCGAAATAGAGCTGGATGCGGCCATTATGGACGGCAAGACGCTGCGGGCAGGCGCAGTAGCGGCCGCTAAGCTCACAGGGGCGCCTATTACCTTAGCTCGCCTGATCATGGAGCGCACACCCCATGTGCTGATTGTAGGGGCGGGGGCAGATTCTCTGGCTAAGGCATGGAACCTCCCCTTGCGCAACGAGACTTATGCCCCTACCTCAGAAGTCCCATGGAGCTACGGCACCGTGGGGGCCGTGGCGTTAGATAAATATGGAAACTTGGCGGCGGCCACCTCTACGGGCGGCATCATGAACAAACTTCCCGGCCGTGTGGGCGATACACCCCTCATCGGCGCCAGCACCTACGCCGAAAATAATCTCATCGCGATCTCTACCACGGGTAAAGGCGAATACTTCATTCGCACCGTCCTTGCTTACGATGTGGCAGCCCGCATCAAATACCAGAAGCTTTCCCCGGCCGAAGCTATCCGAAAGGCCTTCCAAGAACGTCTGGAAGCTATTGGCGGCGAAGGTGGCCTGATCGCCGTAACCCCCACCGGCGAAACCCTCCTCTACTTCAACACCCCAGGCATGTACCGAGCCGCCATCAACAGCCAGGGACAAAAAGTCGTCGGCCTCTTCCGAGAATAAGCGCCCGCCCAAACTTCCGTCGGCTTTCCTGGGCCTTTGGAGCCCGCCCAGCAAGATGGTGCCTAAAAACGCCTACCTTTACCTCATGACCCCTACCATCGTCAATCGGAAAGCCCTGCATGAGTACAATATTTTAGAGCGCTACACAGCTGGCATGGTGCTCACAGGCCCCGAAGTCAAGTCGCTCCGCATGGGCGCCGCCAACCTGCAAGATGCCTTTTGCGCCTTCAAGGGCCCAGAACTTTACCTGTACAACATGCACATTGCGCCCTACGAAAAGCGGGGTTACACTCCCTTTGACCCCCGCCGCCCCCGAAAGCTCCTCCTCCATAAAGAAGAACTTAAGCGCCTTCAAGGCCGCCTCTCCCAAAAAGGCCTCACCCTCATCCCCCTCAAACTTTTCTTCTCGGAACGCGGCTACGCTAAAGTAGAAATCGCTCTCGCCCAAGGCAAAAAACTCTACGATCGCCGCCACGCCATCCAGGAGCGCGAAAGCCGCCGAGAAGCCGAACGCCTCCTGAAACGCCATCGCTTTGCAGACTAACTTTGCCTCATGCCTACCTACTCACCAGAGGAAGTACGAGCCCGCCTCGTTTTTTATCCGGAATGGCGCTTAGAAAATAATGCCCTTACCCGCTCCTTTGAGTTTGGCGACTTTTTGGAAGCTTGGGGATTCCTCACGCAGGTGGCCCTCTTAGCCGAGCGGCACAACCACCATCCCGAAATCTGGAATACCTACAACAAAGTCCGTATCGCCTGGACCACGCACGAAGCCGGCGGTATCACTGAAAAAGACTTCACCCTGCTGGAAGAAACCGACCGAGCGTATGCGACTTACCGTACGCGTCTATAATGCTTCTCCTTATCCGCTTCCTGCTTATCAGACGGCTGGTGCCTCTGGAGTTGACCTATATGCTAACCTTTCTGCTCCCTATACACTCTGGCCTGGCCAAAGGCTGCTCGTCCCTACTGGACTCTATATAGAAGTCCCGCCTGGCTGGGAGGCCCAAATCCGCCCCCGCAGTGGCCTCGCCCTGCACCACGGCCTCACTGTCCTCAACTCCCCAGGCACCATTGACGCCGACTACCGCGGCGAAATCCAAGTCCTCGTCATCAACCTTGGGGATAAACCCTTCACGATAGAACCCGGCATGCGTATCGCCCAAATGGTCTTTTGCCCCGTCGCTCAAGTCCAATGGGAGCTCGTCTCCCAACTCTCCCCTTCCGACCGCAATGAAGGCGGTTTCGGCCACACCGGCACATGAAACAACTCCGGATCCTCCTCACCCTCTTCCTCCACCTACTGCGAGGAATCACCCGCTTCTACCCGCTCCAACTTCCTTTTTTCCAGCTGCGTCGGCACCCCTTTCTAATGGCGATTTGGGGTATTTTCTGGGCTATGGGTTTAGGCTTTATTGGCCGGGGCGTCGGCGTAGAAATGATCTTCCTAAGCCCCGGCGAAGGCTTACCCAATCCTGCCTGGGGTGCCTTCGCTTGGGGCATCGCCTACGGTATCTTCACCACGGCCTATCACCTCTCCACCTTCCTGCTGGATGCCCACCACGCAGGCTTCCTCCTGCATAGCCGACGAAACTTTATCTTCCTCTACGCCCTCAATAACAGCCTCCTGCCTCTGGCCTTCCTCCTCTTCTACATTGCCCGTTACAACAAACTCCATTTAGACAGCCCCACCCTCCAAACCGAAATCCTCGCCCTGCTTGCAGGCACAGCCCTTGTATGGAGCCTGAGCCTCCTCTACTTTAGCCGGTGGAAACTCTCTCTGCGCGCCCTCAAATCCCTCATAGGGGCCACTCTCCCCTCTCACAAAACTCAAGAGCCGCCTCTCACTTCGGGCCTATGGCTTCTAAGTGGCGGAGAAAGGGTCGGATATTACCTAACTATTCCCGAAGGAATCGTCCCCGTGGTTCGTCGCATCCCCCACCAAGCTATCCTCCGCTTTATGGAGGGCATCCTCACCCGAGGCCACTTAGCGGCTCTCATCTTAGAGGTCATCTTCATTGGGTTGGTCTTTGTGTGGGGATATATCCAAGCTAAGACGGACCTATATCTGCCAGCCTCTGTCGTGGTGCTTATTATGGGCGCCATCACCCTGATGATGATGGGCGCCTTGGACTACTGGCTCAAACGAGTCGGCATGGGCTTTCTCGTTTTTCTCGCCCTGCTCATCCTCCTTGTCTGGAAAATCTTCCACGAAGCCTCACAGGCCAGTCCCGCCTTTGGCCTCTCTTATGAGCAAATCTGGGCTTACCAACCCCCTACTTGGACCTCCGCCGTTCAGGCCCAGATTGCTTCTGATAGTGCCTCCTTTGCTCAGGTGCTCCAGAAGCGGCTCGCCCGCCAGAATACCCCCAAACCCGTCTTTATCTGGGTTACGGTGTCGGGTGGCGGTTGGCGCTCTGCTTACTGGACCTTCCTCAACCTTCATCTCTTAGATAGTCTCTCGGGAGGCCGCTTTTACCAGAGCTTAGCTGGGATTACGGGCGCTTCGGGCGGCCTGATTGGGGCTACCTTCTGGCGAGAACTGCATCTTTTCCACCCCCATCGGGCGCCGAGCCTATTAGAAGCCGAGCGCCTTACCCAAGACCTGCTCAACCCCCTCTTCTCCACCGGACTCTTAGGCCTATTAAGCCCCAATACCTACTGGGAAGATACCCTCACCCACATCACTTACCCCAAAGGCCGGGACTACGCCTTTGAGACCCGCCTCCTCCGAAATACCCAGGCCTTCCACCACCACCGCCTCAAAGATTACGCCCCCTACGAAGAAAGCGGCCAAACCCCTCTTATCATCTTTACGCCGGCCTGCCTCACAAATAGCCTTCAGCTCCTCATTTCCCCCCTCCCGCTCTCTTTTCTTTGCTGGGCCGACCAAAAACCCATCGCCATAGAACTACGCCAGATCGTTCCTGCCGATAATCTCTGGATTACCTCTGCCCTCCGCATGAATGCCGCCTTCCCCTTCGTCCTGCCTGCCGTCCGACTCCCTACTAATCCCCCTCTGGATGTTATTGACGCTGGTGCTATTGACAACCTCGGCCAAAGCCTTACCCTCCGACTCCTGTGGAAACAACGTTCCCTCTTAGCCTCCACCGCCTCCAAAATCATCTGGATTGAAATTCGCGACCTCCCTCCCCCTCCTACCTCTCCCCATCCCGCCTCTAAGCTTGTACTAGACAAGATCGGTGGCCTATACGCCGCCTTTGCCGAATCCCGCTACCACTCCATGTCCCTCACCTTGGAAGTCCTGCGAACCCTCTACCCTATTCCCATAGAGAAATACACCCTCCACTATACCCCCGGGCCAGAAGGGTACACCCCGCCTCTCGGCTTTACCCTCCTACCCCGAGATCGCCAGAGCCTCCAAAAGGCCGCCTACCAACCATCGCACCTTACCCACCTGCTACACATCCTCCACAATGCCCACCTTACCCAATATTAGGCCCAAAAACCTACCTTTGCGCTAATGAAATCCCGATCACACCTCACCCTCGGGGGAATAGCCTTCACTCTATGCGGGATGATCATAAGCTGTACCCATCATTCCCACTCCTCTCCGCCCCAACAAACCCCCTCCACCATGAGCACCGCCGGAGAAGGTCTCTCCATCCCCCCTTCCTCGCTGGCAGTCCCCTACTGCCCAGAATGCGAAATGAAGTTTCCCCCGCACAAAATCATGGACACCTTGACTTATGATGGAAAACTATATGGTTTTTGTAGCCCAGAGTGCAAAGCTTCTTTTGCGAAACGTATGGGTTTGGATAATCAGTAGTGGGGGCTTGATCCTGAGCGCCTGCAGCTCAGAACCTCAGTCCCAAACGAAGGGCTATGAGCCAGATACCACCTATGTGGTGCCGTGGGAGGAGATTGAGAAATATATGCGCGCGGCACCTTCGCCTGCGCAGGTGTCATTATGGCTGCGGCAAGAAAAGGTACCCTTTTATCGGGAAATCTTGCATGACCCGACTTTGGCCTCTCGGTACCGCAGCCTGAAAGGCGCCGCCAACTTAGGCATCTACCTTACGGATATGGCGTATGCCCACGCCACCAATAACTACCAGGTCGCTTACGAGTACCTCACCAGCGCCAATCGCTTAGCCCAGCTTTATGGCCTGAGTGATCTTCTTTCTGTGGAGCGTATTCGGGAACTGGACCGCCTCCAAGATAAACCCGATAGCCTCCAAAGGCTCTTCTCTACCTACTACGCCGAAATCCAAGAACGCTTGGAATCCACCGGCCAACAAGCCCTCCTCCGACACATGATCTTAGGCGGCTGGGTAGAAAGCGTCCACCTGAGCCTCCACCTCCAAGAAAAATCCCCCTCCAAACAAGGCCTCACCGACCTCATTCGCCTCCAAAAAAGCCTCGTCCCCCTCATGAAAAAAATGTACGCCATCGACACCGCCAGAAACTCGGAATCCCAGATTATCTTCGCCCATCTCACCAACATTGAAACAGTCTTGCGCAAAATACCCGAATCCCCTAACAGGGGGGCAGCCTCTACAGACCCCGAAAAAGGCCTCATCCGATTAGAATTCCAAAAAGACTTGCCTCTCCCCCCCGATCTGATCAGAGAGCTCCGCGAAAAAGTCTCTCCACTTCGGCAATACCTCATCAGCATATGATTCGCTTACTGATTATTCTCTTTCTCCTGATCGGCTTCCGCATCTCTTATGCGCAAGCCTCTTGCGCCAAGCTCGTTCCCCTTTGCAAAAACAGCTTCCTGGAAGACTACAACTGGGACGGACGCTATTGGCGGGCAGAACTCTACGGCAACGAAACCACCGAAGTGTACTACACATTCTTCAAGGGTTTGCGCTATCGCCTCATCCCCTGCGGCAGCTCCGACGAAAAAAGCCCCCTCCGTATGCGCCTCTACAACGCCAATCGCGCCCTACTCTTAGATACAGGTACTCAAAATGCCCGCCCTTATTGGGACTTAGAACTCAGTAGCACCCAGCTCCTCATTATTGAACTTTACTACCCTTCGGGCAGTGGCTGTGCCGCCCTCATCATCGGCCATAAAGCTAGCGAAGCCTTAGCATCCCAAGAGTAAACTACCTTTGCCAGGTGATTGTCTGGTGGATACTCGTACCCCTCCTCGGGGCGATCCTCATCGGAATCTCTGGGGGCTTTCGGCAAAGGTCCCTTCTAACATGGGGATGGAGAATCACCGCCCTCATCCAACTGGCTGTAGCTATCTGGCTCGGGTCTCTTTACCTACAAAAGGCCCCCTTAGAGGTAACCTACCATCTCTTCACCCTTTCTTGGAAGCTGCCCTGGTGGGGTTACCCTTCCCCAGAAGGGTGGGTCGCCCGCTATGACGTAAGCCTCTTCTTTGCTACCGATGGCTTTGCCTTCCTCTTGGGTCTTATCCTAACGCTCGTCGGAGTTGTCCTTAGCTGGTGGCCCCAATGGAATTTCTCTCAGCCAGCCCTCCAAATCCCTGCCCTCCTCCTCGTGCAAGCCTTTGCCCTCTGGGCCCTCTTCTCGTATGACCTGATTAGCTTCTACATCGGGTTTGAGGCTACCCTCATCCCCATGGCCTATCTCCTCTTCTCCCTCATACCCGACCGAGAAAAAGCCCGAAATACGGGCCTTTCGTTTTTGCTATACACCTTAGCTGGGTCTATCCCGTTTTTGACCAGCATCTTGTATGGCGCTGCCCAGATTAGTGCTACTTATGGCGTCCCCTACTCCACCAGCTATATGACCTGGCTCAAATATCCCCTGCCCCCAGAAACACAGGTCTGGGTCTATCTGGGTTTTGTGCTGGCATTTTATTTCAAGTTGGGGCTATTTCCTGCGCACGGCTGGGTGCTGGCTATATACCGGAATGCCCCTCTACCCTTAGTAGTAGTCTCGTCAGCTATCTTGACGAAGCTGGGAGCGGTGGGGTGGCTGCGGTGGAGTCCTGCTTTTCCTCATGGGCACCTTGTGCTGGCTCCTTACTTTGGAGGGCTAGCGGCGATTAGCCTTCTTTTGGCTGGACTAGCCGCCTACTTCCAGAAGCACCTGCGGCTCTGGCTGGCGTATGGGACGATTTCGCACTTAGGATTTATTCCTATTGGCATAGCGGCGGTGTCGGGGGCTGGGTTTAGTGGGGCGGCCTGGTATGCGGTGGGCCATGCCGCCGTCGCCACTGCCCACATTCTGATTGTGAGCTACCTCATAGAGACGATCGGTACGGATGATCTCAGCACCTTCGGAGGGATTGCCCGAGACAATCCCCGTCTGGCATTTTTCTGGGCTTTGACGGCCTTAGCCAGCATTGGCCTTCCCGGTCTTAGTCAGTTCCCTGCGGAGTTTCTGGTGCTTTTAGGGAGCTACCAGAGCCCCATGGTACAGCGGGGGGTTTTCCTAACGGCCCTGCTCGGCATAGCCGTAGGAGCCATCTACACCCTGCGCGTGTTACGACAGGGACTCTTTGGCGAGCCTAAAAACCTCCCACCCAGAGACCTGAGCCTCCCCGAAAGTATCGCTATAGCCCTGATGGGTATCTGGATCATCCTTACCGGATTCTGGGCCTCCCCTTTCCTCAAGGAAATAGAACGTACCCTCATCCCCCTTGCCCAAGCTATCCTTTACCAGGCGCTGGGCCCCGCCAGTACCCTCTAAGAAAACCCCCCTCTCCGCCTCAAAGCCGGGGAACGAACAGGGTCTCCATAAGGAGCCGTGAAGGGGAAATTTATGAAGGTGGCTCAATGCCTGAGCGTAAAGAGCCCCTCCTCCACCTTGAAACCGGGGGATAAGAGGGAGTCCATATCAAGGGCCGTAAAGGGAAGTTTTATGGAGGGCGGCTCCATGCCTAATCATAAAGAGAGGGGGCCTGGAGGAAGGTTTGGCGGGAGGACGAAACGAAGGAGCCGGCTTTTAGCTGAGAGGTACGCGGAAGGTTTTTTCTTGGAGGGTGAGGCGCCCTAAGGTTTCGGCTAAGCGGCTGAAGGTCGGCTCCAAGGTATGAACGGCTTCGGCTTCGGAAAGGGTGGTCAGGCGGCGAAGCTCTTCTAAGAGGCCCGGGGCGCTGGTGTCTAAGGCCCAGAGGGTAGGCAGGACTTCGGTCAAATGGGCTTTACGCAGGATTTCCCAGCCATCCAGCAGGTGTCGGTGTCGCGTCCCCTCCCAGATATTGGTAATGAGCAGTTCGCGCAAAAAGCGCTCTATGGGAAACTCCGCCAGGATGCCGAGGCCACCCCAGATCTCAATGGCCCAGTGGGCGGCTTTGAGCGCTACCTCGGCTGTCCAGTACTTAGCTAAGTGAGAGAGCAGCCGAAAGATGGCATACCGTTGCGAATAGGGCGGCTTTTCCAGCCAAGTGGTTTCTAACCACTGCTCGGCCAGCCATGCCAAAGCCCCCGCCACCCGAAGCTGCTCATAGTGGTGCGCTAACTCCTTTTGAAAGAGGGGCTGCTCCGCTAAAGGTCGCCCAAAGAGATACCGATTCTGAGCAAACTCATACGCTTTTCGGAGGGCGTGTAGTCCATGAGCCACCACCCCTACTGCATTCGCAATGCGAGAGAAGTTGAGCACCTCCAAGATGTAGTAGATGCCTTGGGCAGCATCGCCAATGAGGTAGGCTTCGGCATCGTGCAGTTCTACTTCGCCGGTGGGGACGCTACGGGTGCCGATTTTATCTTTGAGGCGGCGAATGAGGTAGTTTCGGGTGCCATTTTCTCGTTCGCGCGGCACTAAAAAGAGGGCCAAGCCCTTGGGACCCATGGGGGCTTTTTCGGGACGAGCAGCGACGACCGCTAACTCCGCTCCGACATTGCTGCTGAAGTACTTTTCTCCCGTGAGGTACCAGCGGCCTTCTCTAAGGTAAGCTCGGGTATGCACGTGGCTGCCCAGGTCGGAGCCGCTCCCTATTTCAGTCATCCAGGTGGCCCCTTGCCAAAAAGGCGGCTCCCTCCGCCCCAGCTGCTCTAAAAAATATTCCCGCATGGGCCCCTCAAAATACTTATACAGCGGCACCCAGGTAGAAAGCGTTACAGTGTAAGGACAATACAGCCCAGGGTCATAATAGCTTGCTACAAAACCCAACTGATAGCTTAGCCTCAGGTCATGCCGATGAGCCACCTCGTAAATCACCCCCGCCGCATACCCCGCCGAAAGCAAATACGAATACGCCGGGGGATACAAAATCTCATCCACGCGCTCGCCTCGCTCATTAAACTGCCTAAGATGCGGAGTCCCCCCCCGGTCTATTTCCAGAGATATGGGCCATCCTTCGCTTTCCCACCAGTTTTGATAGGCTAATAGGCGCTCGGAAATAGGAAAGCCCATCTCTTCCCGAAGGAAAGCCACGGGCCCTCCACAGAGAATATCTATGCGCATAGCTCAAATTTAGGCAAAAACTCCCAACCGACTCTACATAGTCTTGAGTTTTACCGGAGCTTTTCGGCCACCCCGCAGAGAAGCCGGTACACCGAAGTCCGTTTAGCCTGACCATCCGTAAGCTCTACATACACCACATAAACCCCGGTCGGAAGCCGATAGCCATTGGCATCCGTGCCATCCCAGCGAAAGCGATTTTCCCCCACCTCTAATAACGTACCCTCCGTCAGGTACCGTATCAGATGCCCGTTGGGAAAGTAGACAGCAATCCGGGCTTTTTGGTCTGGTTTGTCGTTGAGAATGTAGATGGTTGTCCAGTCCTCGTACCCGTCGTTATCGGGAGAAAAAGTCTGGGGCTCCAGCCAAATACCTTTTCGCTCGCTGGGAGGATATTCTCGCTGGGAGTTAGCGTAGCCGGGGGTCCCATACCCTACGGTGCTGGCCGCTGAATACCAGTTGAGGGGGTCCGCCGAAGGCCCCTCCACCCGCAGCCGCTCCAACGCCACCCCGCGCCGCGTGCGTAAGTCTGGAAAGTGATAGCTCTTATCATACGGAACTCGGTCTATAATCACGCTATCCCGCAGCCGCACTAGCCACACCACATCCCGATCATAGTCATACGCTGGCATGGTAGAAATCTGATGAAAGCGGGCACCAGCGGGCGGAGCATAACGACGTTGGACATCCGCTGTATCCGACGAGAGGCAGACATAACTTCGGGGTGGGAAAAGTACAGGCTCCTTAGCTAGGATGGTAAGACGTTGCAAGGTATCCCCCCGAGCTAGCCCTAAATGCGATAGGTCAAATAACTTATCTGTGCGATTATACAGCTCTACATAGCGGGCCCCACCCGTCTGCGGATACGGTAAAATCTCATTCACCACGATATCGCCTACCTCTGGCACCGACGGCACCCAGAAACTCCCCACAAGCGGCTCCACAGGCATCCCCTGGCAATCGTGAAGGCCTGTCAGCTGAATCCTATAAAAGCGACTTTCCTCCAGAGGCTGCATGAGAAAGATTTCCACACTTCGGCCTCCGTCTAAGGGGGTATAAGCTAAGGGCACTACCTCTGGCTCAAAAGCATAGACGCTGGGACGGCTCAAAAGCGTCTCAGGAAGGGCCTCGCTAAACCGAATGAGAATAGAAAAGGGGGCCTGATAAGTGATGCCCAGGATGCGGGGTCTCAAGTCAGCTTGGGGATCATACACGCTATTGGGGCGGCCGGGGGTACCCCCAGTGGGGTCCTCCGAAGCCCGCCATCCCAAACTGTCCGCACATACGGCGTCGGGATTGATTCTCTCCAAGCTCCAGCCGCCATCGTCTTTGCGGGTGTCGCGATACCAGCTTCTCTTATAGGCTACGGAGTCTATGCGCTGCCCCTGCTCATCATAAAGCCCAATTTCCCCACTGGTATTTGGAATAGCGGGAAAGCCCTGAAGTCCCACCGCCGAGGCCCGATCATAGTAGGCAATAGCCCCCTCCACACTGGTTAGCACCAGAAACTCCCCGGGCCATAGGCCTACGCGAGGTAGAGTCGCTCGGCTGGAACCCACCCGCAAGGTCCACCCCGACAGGTCTATGTATCGGGGAGAACGGTTATAAATCTCCACATACTCAAAAGAGGGAAGTCCCACGGGCGGGTCGGGATCGGGAAAGATTTCATTGATGACGATATCGTGGGCTTGGGGGGGAGCTGGCACAGCGAAACTCCGCGTAAAAGTCTGGGTATTGCCCTGGCAGTCGGCAGCGGTTACGGTGAGGGTATAAACTTCGGTGTTTTGGAGGGGGCTACTGAGGGTCAGGGCGATTTCGGAGGGGCTGGGGAAGTCCACGGCGGTTATGCTAAGGCCGCCCGAAAGCTGATACTGGCTGGGGCTTCGCATAAAAAGGGTATCTACGGGCTCGGAAAAGTACAGATAGAGGGTTTGGGGCGGGCTGGGCGAAACGAAAAGAAGCCGGGGAGCACTGGTATCTACCCATCGGCCTAAGACACTATTCGGACGGCCGGGCGTACCGCCCATAGGGTCTTCCGAAGCCGTCCAATTAGAGTCCGCCGCACACAGGTCGTCTAAGTTCATCCGCTCTAAGCTCCAGCCGCCGTTCTTCTTAGTAGAGGAGCGGTACCACGTGTCGCTATAAGCGACTTTATCTAAGATAAGGTCAGTTGAGCTGAGGAGGGTGAGGCTATCGCCACTGTTATTGAGGCTGGGCCAAGAGGAAAGGCCAACCAACTCCGGATAGCTACTCAGGGCGGCCGCCGGCCCTAAAAGAAGATAACTCTGGGGGGGCAGAAGTCGATCAGGCAACGTTACGCACTGCGTCGCATCACAAAAGCGCCACCCCCCCACCGAAAACCACTTAGAGGAGCGGTTGTAGATTTCCACATACTCGTAGGGGGGAAGGGCCACGGGTGGATCGGGATCGGCCATGATTTCGCTAAACACCACCTCTCCAGCCACCGGCTCTTCGGGCCATACAAAAAGCAAACTATCCAAGGCGACATTCCCTGCAAGGTCTGCTATCCCCTCCACCCGAAGCTGGTACAGCATAGAGCGCTGCAAACCGCTCCCCAGCTGAAGAAGCACCTGATTAGGAGCCGACAGCGTAACACCGGTAATAGGCACAGGCCCCGGTGTGATCCCATAATGAAGCGGATTTTGGGCTGAGGTAGCTTCTATCGGCTCGTTGAAACTAACTGCTATCTGCTGGTCGGTTATTACTTCTACCTCGGTGAGCCGAGGGGGAACTGTATCTACGATAGGCGGCCCAATGTAAAAGTCGTCAAAGTAGAGATTTTGGCGATTGGTGGAGGTGTGCTGGAAGTACACGCCAAAGTAGGCGGTGGTGGAGAAGGTGAGGTCGGTAGCGGTGAATTCGGGTTCCCAGGTGCCATTTCCGAGGGTGTCGGAAAAGACTTCCCAGAGGCCGGTGGCGCTGCGCAGGACTTTGATGCGGAGGATGTTGTTGGATCCACCGAAGCGGCCGCTTCTCCCGCCGGCCAGACGAATGTGGGTAGAGCCGTTTTGGAGCCAGAGTTCTAAGCTGTCGGCGCTTCCGGTGATGCCGCCCAGCTTGAGGTAATAGCCTTGGAGGTTGGGGTCTGTGAGGTCGGCCCGATCCGCTACGAGGTACACCCGAGCAAAGTTTTGGGTGGAAGGGTTGAAGGCCACGCGCACCCAAAAGCGCCATTCCGTGTCATCTATGAGGGTATTGGAGGTAGAAAGGTACAGAGTAGCAGTGGAGCTGGGGCCATTAGCGCGTAAGCGCTTATCGGACGTAATCACCCAGTAAAGGTCAGTCCCGCTCCAAGGGGGATTATTCGTAAAGTCCCCATCCGAAAAGTCGTCTTGGAGTTGAGCCCAGCTGAGCATAACGAGGAGCCCTAAGTACCGCCCCCCACGCATAAAGCAAGGTTACGAAAAATTTCAGGGTGGCGCATTTTCGTTGGAGGTGGGGTCGTACCTTTGTAATGTGCTGATAGCGGTGCTAAAGTCCAAGATTCACCGGGTGCGGATTACGCAAGTGGATTTAGACTATGTTGGGAGTCTAACGCTGGACAGGGACCTGATGGATGCGGCGGGGCTTTTGCCATATGAGCAGGTACATGTGCTGAATGTCAATACGGGTGCGCGCATAGAGACCTATTTGATTGAGGGGCCTCGGGGGAGTGGCATTGTTGGGCTCAATGGTCCTGCGGCTCGCACGGGCATGGTGGGGGATTGGGTGATTATTTTATCGTATGCTTGGCTTACGCCTGAAGAAGCGCGTACACATCAGCCAGTGGTGATTTTTCCCCGAGAGGGGAATCGGTTGTGAGGCTTCGGCGCTGGATTGAATTGGGGGTAGGGTTAGGTTTAGGGGGTGGGCTGCTGTATTGGGTGCTGCGGGACTATCCTTGGCGGGCTCTGGCGGAGCTGAGCTGGCAGTGGGAAGCTGTCGGAGGCGCCGCCATCGTCATGGGGTTAGCTCATGTATGGCGGGCCTGGCGCTGGAAGCTTTTTCTTAGAGCGAGCGGGCATGAAAATATTTCTATTTGGGAGGCCTTTATGGCCCTGATGGTCGGCTACTTAGTGAACTTGGGTCTGCCCCGAGCCGGTGAGATAGTGCGGTGTAGCCTCTTATATCGGGTTCGCCAGCTACCCGTAGAACTGAGCTTAGGCACGGTCATTGGAGAACGGATGTTGGATTTGCTCCTTTTGGGGGTGTGGGGTGCGGTGGTAGTGGGGGTTGAGGGTTCGGAATGGCTGCGGAGACTGGGTCTGTGGAGCTGGGCTCCTTTCTTGGTGGGGGGGGCCTTTGTAGGCATGAGTCTTTTATGGGGCCTGTACCGGTATCGGCAGCGCCTCCCCTGGCCATGGGCTCAACGGATAGTAAGGGGCGTAGCCTCGGCCTTCCAGGTACGCCCTCGCACCGCTAATCTCCTTCTCTCCATTGGCATCTGGCTTAGCTACTGGATAGCGACCTGGCTGGCCGGCCTTGCCGTCCAAGAGAATTTTTCCCTCTGGGCAGCCTGGGTGCTTCTCGTAGGTTCCGGCTTAGCTATGGCCATCCCAGTCCCCGGCGGCTTAGGAACCTTTCACGCCATCGGCCTCGTCTTGCTAAACTACTTAGGCTATGCCGACACACCCGCTAAAACCCTCGTACTGCTCATCCATGCCTTCCAGACTTTACATACCCTCTTACTGGGAGTGGGGGGAATAAGCTATTTTCTTCTACGGATGCGCCAAATACCTATGGCCCCTCCCCATTTAGCAAAGCCTCAAACCCGAGTTTAGCATAAAAACAAAACCTCTTCGCCCGGGCAATCACCTAATCGGTTCGCTTTTTGCGCTGCCACTCCCGTAGCCACTTCTCAAAGGCCCGCTGACCACTTTCCGTCGTGAAAAGCTCCTTGAGCTCCTCAGCTAAAACATGCGAATTATACACCCGATCCGCCCCCTTCCGAATCACCTCTAAACGAGTACTCTCATGGTCTAAGAGCCATAGCAAGTCCTTCAGCTGAGCCGCGGAAAGGCAGTTCTGCGCAACGATCTCATTGATTCTTTCCAGGCGGCTGGCTTCCATACTGAGGGAGGCTACCTCCAATCGGAGGTAGTTAAACTGCACATCTGAGAGGGTAGCTACCCGACAATTCTGTGCCCAGAGAGCCCCCAGGAGGGCCAAGCTACTTAGCCAGCGCACCTTCTACAAAGAAACAAAATGCACACCATTCCGCGGGTGGATTTAGAGATCAATGCGGGAGTTTAGGATTTTGGAAGGGGCTTCCAGAGGAAATAACCCAGAAAGGCTTTCCCGCCAATCCCTCCTCCTTTTGGGTAGGTAGCCGGAGAGGAGCCTGCCGCTGTAATACCATTCTTTTTGGGCGGCGGCTAGCGCCCTACGGAGGCTGGCGCCGCCTCCAATGTCCCTCTGCTTTGAGGCAAAGAGTTTCTGGATACGAGGGGGAGTTTTATGTGGCCGCCGGCCCCCC
>JAVVHK010000002.1:0-22040 GCA_032249525.1 Bacteroidota bacterium
AGCTGCGCGATACTCTCAATCGTCGCCGCCCCAATACTAAGCTCAGCGTCGCTTTGCCTGCCGTGGACTGGAGTAATGCCTATGATGTGGTCGCTCTCAGTAACATCTGCGATCAGCTCTTTATCATGGGGTATGACTTTTACTGGAGCACAGCACCGACGGCTGGGCCTACGGGTCTTCTCTATACGGGCTCCATTTGGGGTAGCCGCTGTAATAGCCGCACGATCATAGACTACTTAGCCAATGGTGCCGCCCGCCATAAGCTCATCTTAGGCGTGCCCTACTACGGCTTCCGCTATCCTACCACCAGCAATACCTACCCCTCCAGCACCACTGGCAGCGGTGTCTCGCGCACCTATGCCAATGCTAAAAGCGAAGCCAACACCTACGGCTGGAACTGGGATGACCACTCCTTCAGTCGCTACTTCATGTATCAGAGCGGCGGCCAATGGTACCAGACCTGGTGGCATGATTCTCTTTCCCTCTCGTGGATGTACCGCACAGTCCTCATGCAAGGCATCGGAGGAGTAGGCATGTGGGCCCTGAGCTACGATGGGAACAACCCCGAACTCTGGAATGCCCTCCGAGACCATTTCACCGACTGCGCCATCGTAGCTTGCCAAGATAGCTTCTTTGACATGAATGGCCCCCGGGGCAATTACTTCAATCGCGAAAACTGGACCTGGACCTTAGCCCCGACCGGTGCTTCCACCGTTACCGTTACCTTCCATAGCTTCCAACTTGAAAACGGCTACGACACGCTCTGGATTTACAACGGCCCCTCCACGGCATCGCCTCTCATCGGGTACTACACGGGTACTAACAGCCCCGGCACCGTTACAGGCACCACGGGGGCTCTCACCTTCCGTTTCAAATCCGATAACGCCACCACATACGGAGGCTGGCGCGCCACCTGGAGCTGCGTTTATGACAATATCCCTCCTACCACCAGCATAGACCCCCTGCGCCCCTGGTACAATAGCGACTTTACAGCCACCTTTACTGACAACGACAATCAATCCGTAGTGGCCCGCTTTGCGCTGGTAGCAGATTACGATGGCAGCCGATGGAGCGCTAATCCTGCTCTTGGTTATGCCTATGAGGATTTTCCGGGCTCTACCCTTCCGCCCGGCTGGACCGCTGCTGTAGGCAACTGGAGCGTTGGCAGCGGCATCCTCACTCAGTCCGACGAAACCCAATCTAATACGAACCTTTACCTCCCCCTCTCACAGGACAACACCACCAGCTGGCTCTACCACTGGAAAATGCGCCTAAGCGGCAGCGGTACCAACCGCCGAGCCGGCCTGCATATTTTCGCCGACAACCCCACCCTCTCCCAACGGGGCAACTCCTACCTCTTGTGGTTCCGCTTAGACCACCAGCGCATTGAAATCTACGAAATCCTTAGCAATACCCTCCCCAGCCCTAATATACAAGTCCCTTACCCCTTTGTCGCCAATACCTGGTATGATATCAAAGCCCTGTACGAGCCTGCCCCTGGCCGCATCCGCATCTGGATCAATGACCAGCTAGTTGTTACCTATACGGTCTCCAATGTCCTTACTTCGGGCACGCATGTGTCTTTACGCACGGGTAATGCCCGAGTAGATTACGATGAGCTGCGCGTGTATCGTAGCCGCGGCACTTCCCTCCCCATTTCTGTGGGTGCTGGGAAGGCTATCCGTTATGAGAGCCCTTCTTCTGGGCAGCCCTCGGGGCGTCTTTTGAGTTTAGTGCTGGATGGCGCCCAGCTCTGGTCCAGTCCAGCGACCGCTGAAGTGCGCACCGACTGGACAGCTCCTACCAGCACCCTCTCCATCTCCGGATGGATAACCGCTGACTACACGCAAACCTTCACCGATGCCGATGCGCTAAGCGGAATCCAAAGGCGCTTCTACTTACCTACTTATGGCGGGGGCCCCTGGCAGGCCAACCCTAACTTAGGCTTCCTCTACGATGACTTTGATATGAGTCAACCCGGATGGGCTACCTATGCCGGCACCTGGACAACAAACACCACCCTCTCTCGCCTTCTACAATCCGATGCCACGAGCACCAATACCGGTTATCATCGGGCCGTAGCTCAGGGAACACGGGCTCTTTACCGGGTCAAGGCCCGGCTCACCAACTCTACGGGCAATCGCCGCTGGGGCTTCCACATTCTGGCGGACGACCCTTCCCTCTCCCAACGGGGCAACTCCTACCTCATCTGGCTCCGCTACGACAACCAAGACCTTCAGCTGTACGAAACCATTAGCAATACTCTCTATACTCGTCTTACGGTTCCCTTGACCCTTTCCCCCAATACGGACTACCTCGTAGAGGTGCTCTACGACAATGGTTACATAGCCATTTGGGTAGATGGGGTCTTGAAGGCCGAGTGGACGGATCCTACGCCGCTTACCAGCGGAAATTATTTGAGCTTACGCACGAATCAGGCCACCATAGAGGTGGACTTTGTAGAGATATGGCAAGGTCGGACGAATGCGCCACTTATCAGCGTGGGGGCAGCAGGTGCTCTGGCCTCCCAGAACCCTAATCCCACTACCCCAGGCGCCCGCTTATGGACCCTGGTGCAAGATAGTGCTGGAAATTGGTCTAATCCCACCTATGCCGATGCTCATGTAGATTGGACGCCGCCCAGCTCTCCAGTCGAGGTGCGGGATGGCTTAGGTGCAGATGAAAGCACTACTACGATAGGCACTGAGCTTTCGGCTAACTGGGATGCCGCTTATGACCCGCATTCGGGGCTTCTGCGATATGAGTACGCGATTGGCACAGCGCCCGGCAGCACCGATGTAGTGAGCTGGACTTCCGCAGGTCTTTCCACGAACGTTACCCATACGGGTCTATCCCTAATCAGCGGACAGACTTACTACTTTGGTGTGCGCGCCATCAATCAGGCAGGCCTCATCGGTACCCCCACCTGGTCTGATGGCATCCTTTACTCCGATCCGCTCTTTTACAGCTCAGGGCCTTCAGAGCTTGCTCCTCCTGACGCCCGGCAAGAAATTCGGTTTTTCCCCAATCCCACAGCGGGCATTATCACCGTTGTAGGGCCTGACTCGGTTTTGCCGCAACCCTGGCTTTTGTACGATAGTCAGGGATGCCTCATACGACAGGGTAAGCTCCACGAACTTCCCGTCCAGCTTTCCTTATTTGAACCCGAAGATAGAGCTGGGCTCTATTTCTGGCACTTCCCTCTGCTGGAGAAAGCCTATCCTGTCTTATTTGCACCCTGAAAACGACGCTTGGGGCGCAAAGGGAGAAGTTGACGTTCGGCCGTTTCTATTGGTCGGAGGTAGCTTGTAGCTCACTGCCAGGAATGGACCAAAAATGGAGCGCCTTGCTCATTATGTTGATTTCCTACCCCTCCATCGAGGGAAACTGGTATTTTTGTGAGCATATGGTGAGGGGGCCGTTTTCGTTATTTCAGCGTGCGCCTACCTTAGCTTGGCTCCTGGGCCTGAATATCGGGCTTTATGGAGTGCTGGTAGTGCTGGCGCTTTTTTCTCGCATGAGCGGTCAGGAGGGGTTCTTTGTGTGGCTCTATCACAAGCTTGCTCTCCCGGCTCATCTTTCCGAATTAGCCCGTCAGCCCTGGTCGGTTTTCACGCATATGTTTGTCCATGATGTTCGTAGTTTTTGGCATATCCTCCTCAATATGCTTTGGCTTTACTGGATGGGGCGGTTATTTACCACGGTGCAGCCGGAGCGACGGTTGGGATGGATTTACATGCTTGCTGGCTTGGCTGGGGCGGTGGGGTATCTGGTGTATGCGCTTAGCAAAGGGGTGGGGGGTTATGCGCTGGGGGCTTCTGCTGCGGTCAATGGCATTATTTTAGCTACGGTAGCCCTCATGCCAAACTACGGGGTGTTTTTATTCTTCATTGGGCCCATAGCCTTGCGATGGGTAGGGCTGATATGGGTATTTTTGGACTTTGTGACGGCGCTGACGAATGAGGCCGTAGCCGTTGCGCATTTGTCTGGTTCTGTCGCGGGCATGCTCATAGGATATGCTCTCCGGCAGGGATGGAAGCCGGAGAGCATTTTCAAAGCTATTCGGGAGTACTTTGAGGGGCCGGAGGAGATTTCACAAGAAGAGATAGACCGCATTCTGGAAAAGATTCATGCCAAAGGGATGAAGAGCCTCACGCGTCGGGAGCTCCGTATTTTACAGAAGGCTACGGAAAAGTTATAAACCTATTACGGCTTTGTTTGGCTGGGCTCGTATTTTTTATGCGGGTTGGGCTGTTTTATCGTTGCTTAGTTTATGGGTGCCGCCCTATAAGTGGGCTTTGCCTTTGATGGCGGCCTTAGGGGCCATGTATGCGGCGTGGTTGCCCATAGGGTACTTTCTCTGGAAGGACCGGGGGGGGGCGCCTGTATTGGATTTTATACGGGGCCTTGTGGGTTTCCAGCTGGCTGCTGAACTACCGCGTATGGCCTACTCCTAAAAACACCCCCCTCTTAGACCCCGCCCTACGCATCGCCACTTGGAATATGGACGCTTCTGACTATGACCGAAGGCTCATTGAGAAGGATTTAGACTTTTTAGCCCGGATGGGGGCGGACATAGTATGCTTGCAAGAACTGTATTTAGGCGATTACTCAGCGGAATGTTTTGCGGAGCGGGCGGGCTATCCGTATATCCTTTTCGGGAAGGCGGGGCCAGCTATGGGTATGGCTATCTTGTCTCGTTATCCCATCACCCTGCATGAACACCCCTTCCTACTCAAAGGAAGCACTAACGGCATACTCATAGGAGAAGTGGTTTTGCCGAGTGGAGACACGGCTCTGGTGGTGAATGTGCATTATCCCTCTTATCGCCTGGGGAAGCTCAGCAGTTGGCTTTACTCGCATTGGCGCCAGGTATGGAAGGCGCAGCAGCGAATGGATACTTTGTTGGCCGTGATTAGCCAATCTTGGTCGGGACCGTTGTGGATATGCGGTGATTTCAATGCTATTCCGCTGAGCTATGCCGTGGGCGAGCTACAACGAAGTGGCCTAAAGGATAGTTACGCAGCGGCAGAGTGGCTGGAAGGACCTACCTGGCGCCCCTTTCCCTTGCGCATAGACTATATCTGGGGGCCATGTACCCCTCACCGCCAAAAAACCTACTGGGCGCCCAAGCACCATCACGCCTATGTACTGGCTGAGTATGGAGGAGCTGAATTGGCGGCCATAATGAAGAAAAGTGCTACCTTTGCCGGACTGGGGCGTTAGCTCAGGGGTTTAGAGCGCCTGCTTCACACGCAGGAGGTCGGTGGTTCGAATCCATCACGCCCCACCCCGGGCCCTCTCTACAGGGGGGTGAAGCTTTTTGTTATAATATTGCTGCTAAATGCGACGAGTTTCTATTTTAGGAGCGACGGGGTCCATTGGCAAGCAGGCCTTGGAGGTACTTTCGCGGTTTCCCGATCGCTTTGCTTTGGAAGGCATCTCTGTGCATCGCCAGATTGAAGCGCTGCCAGAGCTCATTAGCCGCTATCGCCCTAAGTGGGTAGCTGTTACCGATCCCTCCTCCTACGAACGCCTCGTGAAAGAAAACGGCTATGGAGGGCAGATTTTTATTCTTTCGTTGGAGGAGCTGTATGAAAAGCTTTCCACAGATCCGGGGGAGGTGGTTTTGAATGCGATTGTGGGGGCGGTGGGCTTCTGGGCAAGTTGGTACACCCTTCAAGGTCCGGCGCTCTTAGCCTTGGCCAATAAGGAGAGTCTGGTTTTTGGGGGGAGCTGGCTGGCCCCGTATCGGGCGCGTATTATTCCTGTGGATAGCGAGCATAGTGCACTGGCTCAATGCCTACTGGGAGAGAAGCCGGAAGCGGTGGCCCGACTTATTTTGACGGCCTCTGGGGGGCCCTTTCGGGGACGAAAGGCCTCCGAACTCGCCCGAGTCTCCCCCGCCGAAGCCCTCCATCACCCCGTCTGGCGCATGGGTAACCGCATCACCATTGACTCTGCCACCCTCGTCAATAAAGCTCTGGAACTGATAGAGGCGCACTGGCTCTTTGGCGTTTCGCACCATCGCATTGAAGCTTGGATCCATCCCCAGTGTATCGTCCATTCTCTGGTAGAATTTACCGACGGCTCTCTCAAAGCTCAGCTGAGTTTGCCTGATATGCGCTTACCGATTCTGTATGCATTGGCTTACCCGGAACGTCCCGTGTGGGAAAAGGCTCCCTATCGCATTGCTCAGCTTTCTCAGCTTTCTTTTGAGGAAGTGGATGAGGAGACCTTTCCCTCCCTGCGGCTGGCTCGGCAAGCTCTGGATAAAAGTATTGCAGCCCCCGCCCTCTTCAATGCCGCAGATGAAATCGCCGTAGAAGCCTTCTTGCGGGGCGAACTGGAATTTTTAGAGATTTTTGAGGTGCTGGCGTGGGCTTTGGCGCAGTCAGAAAGCAGTGAGAATCCAGCTTCTCCTCACGATTTGGCAGAGTTAGAGGCGGAGTTTAGGAAAAAAGTACAATCCTACCTTCAGACATGCAAGGTGAAGGGGCGTTCGTAGATTTTGTGCGATTATATGTGGAGGGTGGGCGCGGTGGGGATGGGGTTGTTCATTGGCGTCGGGAGAAGTATGTTCCTCGTGGGGGGCCTGATGGAGGGGATGGCGGAGATGGGGGGAGCATCTACATAGAGGGGGATCCGAGCCGGTGGACGCTTTTGGATGTCAAGTATCGGAAGTTTATCAAGGCTCCGGATGGCGAGAGGGGCCGAGGCCAGTGCCAAACCGGTGCACGGGGAGAAGATATTATACTCAAAGTGCCGCTGGGGACTATTGCGTATGACGATGAGACAGGGGAAAAGTTAGGCGAAGTTTTGGAGAAAGGGGCTCGAGTGTGTATAGCTCGGGGAGGTAAAGGCGGCCGGGGGAATCATGCTTTTCGGTCGCCGACGTTGCAGGCGCCGGATTTTGCGGAGCCGGGGCGCCCCGGCGAAAAACGTAGGGTTCGTTTAGAGCTTAAGCTTTTGGCGGATGTGTGTTTGGTAGGCCCCCCCAATGCGGGGAAATCTACTCTACTGGCGGCGCTCACACGGGCTCGGCCGCGTATTGCGCCTTACCCTTTTACGACGCTGACCCCTCACCTTGGCGTCATCCAAGATGAGAAGGGTCACAGCTTGGTGATAGCCGATTTGCCGGGCCTGATTGAGGGCGCCCATCAGGGCAAAGGACTGGGCCTGCGTTTCCTGCGGCATGTGGAGCGAGGAGCTATCTTACTCTTCCTCCTTCCGCTGGACTGGGAAGACCCCTGGAAGGCTTACGACATGCTGCGCGAGGAGCTTCATGCTTATGACCCTCGGCTCTTAGAGAAACCCCTCCTTATCGCTTTTAGCAAAGCGGATCTGATTCCTACGGAGGCACGGGTAGCGTATCTACGGCCCGAAGTGCCTTATCCGCAGGTGTTTATTTCGGGGGCTACGCATGAGGGGCTATCTGAGTTGGTTACCCTTCTCTACGAGACGGTAAAGGCCCATCGCGGGCCCACTAAATCCCCCGTCTCTTGGCATCCTTGAGTGAGGTGGGCCTTCTGCTGGTGGGGCTGGTGTATTTACCTATGCAAGTTTTTTTGACCTACTATGTGCGGCGCTGGCGAAAGATAAAGCCCCTAAGTTCCCTCGCTTCTCAGGAGCCCTTCGTTGTGCTTTTATGTGCGCGAAACGAGAGTGCCATTCTTCCTCAGACGCTTCCCACATTGCTGAGCCAGAGTTTGCCTATCAAGGTGGTTGCGGGGGATGATAGTTCTACCGATGAGACGAGGGCGGTTTTAGAGGGTGGTTTGGGAGGGGCTTTGCATGAGGTGCATGTAGTGCCGCCCTCTTACCATGAGGTTTATCCTGGTAAGCAGGCGGCTTTGGCGTATTTAGAGCAATGGGTAAGGCCGCCTTACTTTGGCGTTGTAGATGCGGACATGTGGGTGCCCAGCACGTGGGCGCAGACCTTGGTAGGAGCCTTAGAGGCAGATCCCACAATGGGAGCGGTGAGCGGTCCCAGCCTGCCCCGAGCAGAAGGCCTGTGGAGTGGGTTTCAGCGAATAGAATGGGCCGCTACTCTCTATCTCATTGCAGCTGAGCAAGGGCGCGGCAATCCCCCACCCACCGCTATCGGCAATAGCCTGTGGGTACGTTACGAAGCCTGGAAGACCATAAATGGCTGGAAGAGCCTACCTCCCACCCTGGTGGAAGACTATCACTTCATGCGAGCGCTCTTGGATAAGGGGTGGCGGTTTGCCTGGGTATTTACGCCTGAAGCTTATGCCGAGACGCGCCCTGAAAAGACTTTTCGGGGTTGGTGGCATCAGCGTCTGCGCTGGCGCCGAGCCGTAGAGCGCGTACCCCCTCTGGCCAAGTTTTACTGGGGGGTGCAGGTGCTCATACCTTGGGTAGTGCTATTTTCTGGATGGGTGAGCTTGGGAATATGGGTAGTGGCGGAGCTCTTACCCCTTTGGCGGCTGCGCGCTGTGCTCCAAGTGCGGAGGCTTTTACGATATATGCCGCTTTTGCTCGTGTATCGGTATTTTCAAGGGGTCTTGATGTTGATGCTGACTTTGGGAAGGCATCGCTTGGATTGGCGGGGGCGCTGGTATGAGGGCTAAGGGGCACCTCGCCGTCTTTCTTATGGCAGAAGCCAAGCCAACCTGAGTAACACTGTTTTCCTGGCACAGACTTTCTTTTTAGGGGGTGCCAGCCCTTAGCGCCCCTGCCCCCAGGGCGGGGACGCTCAAAATGGCCCTCCAATTCTATGCAAAGAGTTTCTGAATGCGAGTTGGTTGTGTTTTGGTGGGGGGCGGCCCGCGGGGGGGGGGGGGGGGGGGGCGGGGGGGGGGGGGGGCCCGCGCGCGGGGGGGGCGCCCCCCCGCCCCTGGCCGCTCCGCCCCTTCGGGGCGGAGCGGCCAAAACATCTCTCTTCATTCAGAAGCTTCTTGATTGCAAATGGTAGTGTGAGAAAGGGTTCGGTAGTTTTGGAGAGGGGAAGGAGTGGCGCTTAGGGTGCAATTGTGTGGAGATGGGCCATCCGGAAGGGGTTTGGTGGAGGGGCGAGGGGTAGCTGGGGAGTTTATAGTTCTATGTCGGTGTGGTCGCCGAGGTTGAGTTGGGTTTCGTGGCCTTGGATGGTAACCTCGCCGCCGATAATGGAGCTGCGCAGGAGGATATGGCGGATGCGGGCGTAGGCTCCCACAATGCTGTCTTGAATGATGGCATTTTGGATGTCGGCGCCTTCGCCGAGGGTCACATAAGGACCGATGATGGTTCGGTGGAGCTTACAGGAAGGCGGAATATAGACGGGTGGGATAATGACGGTTTCAGGGTAGGCTGGGAAGTCTTCTATGGCCTCGGCGCGCAGGAGAAGCCGATTGGCTTCTAAGAGGGCTTCTTTGCGTTCGCAGTCGAGCCAATGCTCAACAGGGTAGGCATAGAGGGGGTATCCCTCCTGAATGAGACGCTGCAGCGCGTCGGTGAGCTGATACTCGCCATGAGAGAGGAGGTGATGGTCCATGAGGTACTGAATAGCGGCGAGGAGACGAGCGGGCTCTTCGATATAGTAGGCTCCGGCTAAGGCCAGGTTACTGCGGGGGATGGCGGGTTTTTCCACGAGACGAGTAATGCGTCCCTCTGAATTCACCTCTGCAATGCCAAAGAGCGTAGGATTATCTACCTTGGAGGTAGCTAAGCGAGAGACCCCCTCTTGGGTGAATTCTTTCCAGTTTAGCTGCAATAAGGTATCGCCAAGCACAATAAGGATGGCAGGCTCATTTTGAATGAGGGGCTGGCAAACATGAATAGCGTGAGCGAGCCCTAAACGCGGCTCCTGATGAACGAAGTGTAGCTCTAACGTATCGCCATAGGTACTGAGCAGGTACTGGCGAGCTTTTTCGCCGAGGTAACCAAGGACGAAAACATATTGGGTGAAGCCGGCTTGGATGAGATTATCTACGATGTGACGTATCAGGGGTTTGCCGGCGATGGGGATAAGCGGTTTGGGCTGGCTGTAGGTATGGGGGCGGAGGTGCTTACCCGTGCCGGCCATCGGGATCACCACCTTCATACCACAAATGTAGGGTGAGCGCTCACAAAAAAATAAGCGCCAGTAGGCCCCCTGCCATAGCTACCTTCAAAAGCTGGGAGAGCCGTCCATAATCCGAAAGCGCCGTCAAGCCCCATAAGAGAGGCATTCCCGAGCCTAACGACACTATGCAGAGATACTCTGTGGGGATGACCTGCCACACCAGATACTTCACTATGGCGGGTAAAAAAATGAAGAAAATCAGACTTATCCAGCCGACCCTGAGGATGATTTTCCATGTTTTTGGGTGGAGTCTTGTGGGGATGGAGCGCACGCCATGAGGTAGATCGCCGGGCTGGTCTTCGGCGTCTTTGATGACTTCTCGGGCGAAGTTGAAGACTGCTGCCAAGGGGATCATCCAGTCTACGGCGTAGGCTGTGCGGGCGGTCCATAGCATCAGTTCCCAGGGCAAGAGGGCGGTAAGTCCTGCCACAAGCAGGTTTCCGGGGAGGCCTAAGCGCTTGCCGTAACGGTTATACCAAAACAGCACTCCGATAACCAGGAGGTGTAAGAGCCGGAAGCCCCAGGGTAAGGCGATAGTGCTAAGCAGGGCAATCAGCCATACGATAATCACGGCACTGAGCAGGCGCCGCCGGGTAATGAGGCGAACTTTAGCAGCCCGGCGCGGCCGATTGATCGCATCCATCTCCACATCGTAGAAGTCATTGAGCCAATATCCCCCCACCATGATGAGGAGAGCACTTCCCACTAACCAGCCGGCCTTTACCCACTCCTCCGGCTCTAAGGGAGCCTCCCGATCCAGCAGATAAAGCGTCAAAATGCCTGTGGCAGCGAAAATTAGGAGATTGACCGGCCGAGCCAGAAGAAATAAAATAAAGAGCCGCCGTAGGGTTTTTAGTAGCGGTGAATGAGGCGAGGCTTTTGAGAGGGCGCGTGCAAGATCCATATTCCGGAGGGAAGCTCCTGAACTCTCTCCACCTTGCCCCAGTACTGCCCTCCTATGGAGTATACCTCATAAGGCCCATGAGGCGAGGACGATGGCCCATCTTTTAGTGGCAAGGTAGTGCTAAAGCGGCTATTCCACTGATAGAAGTGGTAGCGCAGGAAGTTTTCCACATCTCGCATGTAGGTGGGATTGACGGAGGTCTGGGTACCATACGGCACATGACCGGCCCCCACCCAGGTAAAAAGATCGTGATAAAGTCCTCGGAGGGCCGCTACGGAATCTATGTTGTAGCCGCCTTCCGCTGGCAGAAAGATAAAGGGTAGCAGCCCAGCTTTATAAGGCACGGTTTGGTCTCCGGTCCCATGCATGGCGATGACGGCAGGGACTTTGCCGGGCTTGATCCAGTCTGAACGGAGGATACCCCCCGACAAGCTAAATACCCCCTGAAATCCTTCCGCATAGCCAGCGGGGCCTGAAGTTCCTGACAGCCCCCCTATTTGCCGAATAGCTGCCGTGTCAGCCTGCGGTACTTCGGCTAGCTCCTCCAAACTCGTGATATATGCCGCATGCAGCGCCGTAAAAGCCCCCGCCGACGAACCCCCCACGTAAATCCGATTAGTGTCTATGCCGTAGGGATTGCCCTCTACGACGACCTTGTACCGCATGAACCGCAAAAAGCCTTTGAGGTCCTGTACCGCCCGAATAGACGCTGTAATCCACTCCGTGGCCGTAGGCCAGCTCAGCCCTAAACGATAGTCTATGCAGGCCGTTACATAGCCCCGCACGACAAAGTACCTCGCCAAATGCACTATATCGCTATCTCGCCGGCTACCCGACACATACCCCCCTCCAAAAAGAAATACCACCAGCGGACGCTTAGTCTCGGTATCCGGCTCTGGCAAATAAATATCCGCATTTAGAGTCTGGTTCGTGCCACTAAAGGTCACAGCCTGCCCGTATGCAACCGTCTCCCGCCGATACGAAAAAAGACTATCCCAATACCTTCCCGACTGGGCCCAGCATAAGCCAATAATGCTCCATAGCGTTACCCACCTCATACCACCGAATTCTGCAAGAGATAACTCTTCAAAAACGGTTCCAGCTCTCCATCCAAGACCCCCTGCGCATCCGAAGTCTCATAATCCGTGCGCAGGTCTTTCACCAGTTTGTAGGGGTGCAGTACATAGCTGCGAATTTGCGAACCCCACTCTATAGGGCGCTTTTGGGCTTCCAGCTTAGCTCTTTCTTCGGCTCGCTTCTGAAGCTCTAACTGATAAAGGCGACTTTTGAGAAGCTGGAGGGCTTTTTGGCGATTTTGGTGCTGGGAACGTTCCTGTTGGCAGGAGACGACGATGCCGGTGGGTTTGTGGCGGACGCGCACCGCTGTCTCTACTTTATTCACATTTTGGCCGCCATGCCCCCCCGCCCGAAAGGTTTCCCACTCTAAGTCCTCTGGATTGATTTTGATTTCAATCTTATCATCTACGAGGGGATACACAAATACGCCGGCGAAGGAGGTATGGCGGCGCTGATTCGCATCAAAAGGCGAGATGCGTACTAAGCGATGGACGCCCGATTCTCCTTTGAGGAGGCCGTAGGCATAAGGAGCGTCTATCTCCAGCGTGATGTGGCGGTAGCCGGCGCCTTCCCCTTCCAGCTCATCCACGATTTGAACTTTCCAGCCTTTCTTTTGGGCATACATGGTGTACATGCGGGCAAGCATGGCGGCCCAGTCTTGGGCTTCGGTGCCTCCGGCTCCAGCATTGATTTCAATCACGCAGCCGTAGGCATCTTCGGGGGCGGAGAGCATTTTTCGCCACTCTAAGTCGGCAATAGCTTTTTCGGCTTCGGCGAGGGCAGTTTGAAACTCTTTTTCGTCGGCTTCGCCTTCCTGGTAAAGCTCGTATGCGACTTCGGCGAGTTCTACCTGGTTCTGGGCACTCTCATACTTTTCAACCCACTCTTTTTCGGCCTTAAGGCGGGTGAGGACTTTTTGAGCGGTTTCGGGATCGTCCCAGAAGTCTGGAGCTTCGGTGGCGGCTTGAAGCTCAGCTACGCGGCTAATACGAGCGGGGATGTCAAAGAAACCTCCTTAGCGCCTCAAGGCGCTCTTTGAGGGAGAGAAGGGCTTCGCGGGACATGGGACAAAGTTACACAAAAGGGCGGAGAGGAGGGGGTTCTATATTTAGGGGCGACCTTGAGCGAGTTTGGGGTCCCAGAGGCCTGGGGGCGCTTCTACCCATAGAGTGGGTGGGTCTGTGCTTTTATCCAGAGGGCCCACAAAGGGGGCCGGCACCCAGTAGATTTCCCCCTGGGGACCTCGTACCACGAAAAAGTCATACGCCGTCCCTGGGACGATCTCCTGCAAGGTACCCTTAGGGCCTTCGTGCTTATCAACCACTTGGGCGTTAGCGGCTTCAAAGTAGTAAAAATGGCCTGGGGGCAGGGGCGGTAGATACTGGCGCGGGAGATAGAGGTGGAGTCCTCGCAGGGTTTCGGCGGCATTTCGGTCGGTGATGTCAGTGAAGCGCACTCGCCAGAAAGGCTCGGTTTTCGGGTCGTCGGGGCTTCGGTTGCTATAGGGGTAAGCGCTGGCGACCGCTCGGGGCTCGGCCAAAGCCGCATCTCGGCTGGCCACCCAAAAAACTTTCAACGGATAGGCATCCGGTTTCTGAGCGAAGACGCGCACAAGCACATGCCCCCGCAACCCATGGGGCCGTGTAATGATGCCCCACAGGAAAAGCTCGGAGAGCGGGAGCGGCGCTAAGCTTTCGCTTTCTGGGCGGCGCGTTTTTCTTTCTCGGCCTTCCACGCCTGGTAGGCGGCTTCTATTTCTTCGGGGGTTTTGCCTTTGCGCTCCAGGTGGAGCTTGAGGAGGATGCCCTGCTTGGACAGGATGGAACGGACCGTTTCAGTGGGTTGGGCGCCGTTTCGAAGCCAATAAAGGATGCGTTCTTCATTCAGGACGATTTCAGGGGGATCGGTATTGGGGTTGTAATAACCCAGTTTTTCTATGAAGCGGCCGTCTCGGGGAGCGCGGCTATCGGCCGCTACCAAATGGAAGAAAGCATAGTGGGTGCGGCCATCGCGACGAAGCCGAAGTCTCACAGCCATAGGGGGCAAAGGTACAGGAATTTTGGCTGATGGGGGGAGCCAAGGCTCTGCATAGCGAGTTTTGCGTAACTTTGTGCGCCTGCCGAAGTGGCGGAATTGGTAGACGCGCACGTTTCAGGGGCGTGTGGGGTTCTCCCGTGTGGGTTCGAGTCCCACCTTCGGCACGGGCCTGTAGCTCAGCGGTTAGAGCGGCGGACTCATAATCCGTTGGTCGGGGGTTCAAATCCCTCCGGGCCCACAAGTGCAAGCTATCCTCACTTATACGGGTCAGGGCCTTCACTTTTTGGGTCAGGCTGATAGTGGTCATCAGCTTTCGTTTGATTCGCCCCAAGAGGTGGGAGGCACAGATGCCGCCGCTCGCCCCATGGAAGGGCTCCTCCTCTCCATGATGGCCTGCTTCTCGGCCGATGTGGTGAGTATCCTCCGAAAAAAGCGCAAGACCGTCACCTCGTACCAGCTTTCTGCCCAGGCCGAGCGCGCCGAAGATTTCCCCAAAGTCTTCACGGCCATTCAGCTCCATCTCATTGTCCAGAGCCCCGATGCCCAACCCGCAGACGTAGAACGCTCCATAGAGCTTGCCCGCACCAAGTATTGCTCGGCTATGGTTATGTTTGAACGGGCAGGCTGTGCTCTTCATATTACCTATGAGCTGCGGCATTAGCGGCGCCACCCGACCTTAGCCAAGTTATGTCTCAAACTCCGGTTGAATCTGCTTTTATAGAGCTACTGCGAGCTATTGAGACAGAAAGTGAAAACCTGCAGGCCCTCATCCGGGAAGCCATAGCCCAGGCAGACCTTCCCACCGCCCAAACCCACCAGGAAAAACTCAAAAAGCTCCTCGCCTTCCGAGCCAACCTCATCAAAGCCCACCGCAAGTGGCGGGAAACCTAAAACCCCCCTACACCTTTTTAGAAGGCTGAGAGAGGGATGGGGAGAGAGGCCCATTAGGCCTAATTTTGCCTGTAGGTGAAGGACTATTACCGGATTTTGGGATTGCCGTTTGGCGCGTCCGTAGATCAAGTTCGGTCCCGGTATCGGGAGTTGGCTCGTCTTTATCACCCCGATGTCAATGCCGACCCCACCGCCGAAGAAAAAATGCGCCAGATCAATGAGGCGTACCATGTGCTTTCCAGCCCCGAGCGGCGGCTGCGGTATCATCTTCTTCTTTTAGCCCATCAAAAACGAAAGCAGCGGACTCGCCAAAAGGCCCTACAAAAGTTGTGGATGGCTTACCAAGCCCAGTCTCATCTACCCTCCTCCCCCCCTTCTTTGTACCTATATCTGCGGTACATCCTACTGGGCATACTTATCGCTGTCGGAGCGGCCACCGCTATCTATCATTTTTATCATCCGTTTGTTGTGCATAAGGCCCATCTCATGGGCTATCAGTGGGCTACTTGGCCCCCCTTCTTGGAACTGCCGGCCTCTATCACAGAGCTGTTTCTGCAGGATAATTGTTTTTCGGAGGTACCTCCTGTCGTATGGAGCCTCCCCCATCTGCAAGTACTTCGCCTGGATAGGAATGGATTGCGCACGCTCTCTTCTAAGATAACCACGCTTCGGGAGTTGGAAGTGCTTTCGCTTCGTGGGAATGAGCTCACAGCTTTACCGCGGGGCTGGGGGGAATTGCGCCGACTTCGGGAAGTAGACCTTCGGGATAATCGCCTACGGCAAGTACCTGAAGAGCTACTGGACTTACCAAGTCTCACGCGCTTAGACCTACGGGGGAATCCCCTTTCAGCCGAAATGCGATGGATATTAGCGCAGAGGCGCAATCCAGCTATCCTCTGGGATGGGGCTATGGTGGAACTGGATCATACCCCGAACCTCCCCAAGGGTGACACCGCAAAAGCCGTTTTATGGCCAGCCAGCTTCCCCGCCATGCCCCATGCCGCCGAATAGCCTCTATCGCATACACCGAGCAAGTAGGCTCATACCGACAACTGCGCGGCAAATACGGCGAAAGTAAATACTGATACAGCCGAATCAGAAAAATAAGGAGCTTTCCCATGCTTGATAAGCCCGGTCATAGAGCCGTTGCATTAGAGGCGGGAGGTCTTTAAGCGCGGGCACTTGGCTTGCTTCCCAGCTCCAGAGGAGCCAGGCTTCGGTCTGGCCAGCCTGCGCTTCCCACACCGGACGACAATACCGATGGGCCTCCCGCAAAAGACGCCGCACACGATTACGTTCTGTCGCTCGGCGCAAAACCTTCCTTCTAACCAGAAAGGCCGCCTTAATGGGGGGCTCCGACAACGCTATCGGAAAAAAAACCGCTCTAAGCGCTAACGGCCCCTCTCGATAAAGGCGCCCCCATTTCCACAGATATCTAAAAACCCTATCCCCTCGTAAGCGAGCCGCGCGGGGAAGCGCGTAAGACAACTTAGTAAGGTTTTCCCGCAATGGTATCGCTAACCGTGAGACGATAACGGCCTTTGGCTCGGCGACGCGCTAAAACAGCCCGTCCCCACCGCGTCCGCATCCGCGCCCGAAACCCATGCGTCCGCAACCGCTTTATCCGACTGGGCTGGTAAGTGCGTTTCGGCATGCCGCAAATGTACAAACCTTAGGCCGTACCTTTGCCAAGTGCCAAAACGTGTCCTCATCACAGGCGCCGCAGGCTTCATCGGCTCTCACTTATGCGACCGATTCTTGGCCGAAGGCTTCGAAGTCATCGCCATGGACAACCTCTCCACAGGCACCTTAGAAAATATTGAACACCTCTTCGGCCATCCCCGCTTCCAGTTTCATCATTGTGATGTTACCCACTACATCCATGTGCCGGGAGACTTGCACTACATCCTACACTTTGCTTCGCCGGCTTCACCCGCCGATTATCTGCGTATGCCCATCCAAACTTTGAAGGTCGGTGCCTTAGGAACCCACAAGTGTTTAGGCTTGGCCCGCTCCAAAGGCGCTACCATGCTCTTAGCTTCCACCTCCGAAGTCTATGGCGACCCCCTCCAACACCCCCAGAAAGAAACCTATTGGGGCAATGTCAATCCCATTGGCGTGCGAGGCGTCTACGACGAAGCCAAACGTTTCGCAGAAGCCCTGACCATGGCCTATCACCGGACCCATGGCCTCTCCGTGCGCATCGTACGCATCTTCAATACTTACGGCCCACGCATGCGCCTCAACGACGGCCGCGCCCTACCCAACTTCATCACCCAGGCCCTAACCAACCAACCCCTCACCATCTATGGCGACGGCTCCCAAACCCGTAGCTTCTGCTACATTGACGACCTCGTGGAAGGCATCTTCCGCCTCCTCCTCTACACGGACTACCCCTACCCCGTCAACCTCGGCAACCCCGAAGAAATCACCATCCTCCAAATAGCCCAAGAAGTCCTGCGCCTCATCCCCGAATCCAAAAGCCCTATCACCTTCCACCCCCTCCCCGAAGACGACCCCAAAGTTCGCCGACCCGACATCTCCCTCGCCAAAGAACTCCTCCAATGGGAACCCCAAATCACCCTCTCAGACGGCCTGCCTAAAACCATCGCCTACTTCCGACAAAAACTCGCCCTCTCCACCACATAAGCTATGCATATCACCCCACTCCCCCTCCAAGATGCCTTCCTCCTCAAACTCCAACGCTGGAAAGACCCCCGAGGCTCCTTCACAGAAGCCTTCAGAAAAAGCTGGGAAAAAGAACTCAACCTACCCCCCTTCGTCCAAGATAATGTCTCCTATTCCCGCCAAGGCGTCCTTCGCGGTTTGCACTTCCAAAAACCCCCCGCCGCCCAAGCCAAACTCGTAACCGTCCTTCACGGACACATTCAGGATGTGATTGTAGACCTACGCCCCAACTCCCCCACCTATAAACAATGGATAGCTGTAGAACTGCGCAGCGATAGCGACTTCTGGGAATGGCTCTATGTGCCCATAGGCTTTGCACACGGATTTCTGGTGCTCTCAGCTGAAGCGTATGTATGGTATCGCTGCTCAGCCTATTATGAGCCCTCCTTAGATGCCGGAATCCGTTGGGACGATCCCACCCTTCGGATCGCCTGGGCCTTAGGCCCCAATCCCCCTATCCTCTCCCAAAAAGACGCCAACCTCCCCTTCCTCCAAGACTTAGAACCTAATCCCTTCCTATGAAAGGTATCCTTTTAGCTGGTGGAGCAGGAACCCGCCTCCACCCCCTGACCCAGGTCATCACCAAACAGCTCCTACCCGTCTACGACAAACCCATGATTTATTACCCCCTCAGTACGCTCATGCTGATGGGCATTCGGGAGATTCTCCTGATTAGTACGCCGCAGGATATCCCCCATTTCCAACGGCTACTGGGCGATGGCTCCTCTTTGGGCATTCATTTATCCTATGCCATCCAGCCCCGCCCCGAAGGCATCGCACAGGCCCTCCTCATAGCCGAAGACTTCCTCGCAGGCTCCCCATGTGTACTCATCTTAGGCGATAACCTCTTTTACGGAAGTGGACTCCAAGCCTTCCTGGAAAGCTGCCGAATTACAGAGGGAGCGCTCATTTTCGCCTATCCCGTCCATGACCCCGAAAGGTATGGCGTAGTAGAATTTGACAAAACCACAGGCCAGGTCATCAGCTTAGAAGAAAAACCCGCTAAGCCCAAATCGCATTATGCGGTCCCCGGACTCTACATCTACGATGGACAAGCTCCCTCCTTAGCTAAAACCCTCAAGCCCTCTGCCCGCGGCGAACTGGAAATTACCGACCTCAACCGCCTTTACCTTCAGCAAGGAAAACTCCAAGTGCGCCGCATGCCCCGGGGGTTTGCTTGGCTGGACACCGGCACCCCCCGAAGCCTCTTAGAAGCCAGCCTCTTCGTCCAGGTCATAGAAGAACGTCAAGGCCTCAAAATCGGCTGCCCCGAAGAAGTCGCCTTCCGAAAAGGATTTATCTCTTTAGACCAGCTGCGCCGCTTAGCAGAACCCATCTCCAAAACTCCCTACGGCCAATATCTCCTACGTCTCGTCAAAGACGCCGAAGAGGGGCTCCTATGAGCCTTACTCCACCGCCATCCCAGCACCGCCTAAAACTCCATACCCTCAAGCTTTGCTTTGGGCTTCTCTCTCTTTGTGGGGCCCAGCCGCCAGAGACCCTGTACATAGCATGGCCTTGTACCCTCCCCCCTTCCTTAGCGGGATTACTTCCGCATGCAGAACGGCTAACAGAATTGCCTGATGGCCGCTATGTGATTCGCTACTGGGAGACGCCCCAATCCTGGCCCTCCCCTGACAATCCTACGCTGATAGCTATCTTTCCATCCCTGCCAGATAGCGGCTACCCTAAGCCGGACTTCACTATTCCCCAGCTTCCCGCCCCTCACCCCCCCGAAAATTCTCCCTCTCTCCTCTGGCCCCTCTTCCTGGCTCTCCTACTGAGCCTGGTTCTCTTCCATAGGCCCTTGGGGAGGCTTCTCCGAGAAACCTTCCACCGTATTTACTGGCGCCTGCGCTGGGAAGCCTTCCTCTGGAAGTACCCTCCTCACCATCCCATGCCCTTGACCACCTACGCTCAAGCCCTCTTTGAGCTACTCCTGCCTTATTGCGACTTTCATCCCGGCAGCCTCCTCCCCAGCGAAACTGCACGCCTAAATGGCCCTGAGCCCTTGTGCCGCCTCTTCCATCTTCTCCTCCCACCCCTCTACGAAGAGCGCTTCCTCCAAAAGCCCCTACCCCCTCCCCACCACCAAAAACTCCATCAGCAGCTTCATGCCCTCCTCAAACAGGCCCGACCTTATGTGAGCACCCCACATCGTCATCGCCTGCACTTATGTCCCTCCAGCTAACCTATCCCCTGTGGCTCTTGGGCTTTCCCATTCTGGTGGCCTTAGTATGGTGGGGGCATCGTCTGCGTTGGCGCTTCACTTATATTCCGCATCAGCGCACTCGCCTTCGGCCCTGGCAAAGCTGGACTGCCCTCTGGAGCACGGCCCTAATAGGAGCCTTTATTCTCCTCTCGCTTTCCGAACCCATCCTCACTTATCCCGCCACGCGCCCCAAACTACCTCCCATTTGGGTCCTGTGGGATGTCTCCCATAGCATGCGAAATACCGATCGTTTGCCCGATCGCCGCCACTATGCGCTCCGCCTATGGGAAGAGGCTTTAGATAGCCTTAGTCAGCAGGAAGTTCAGAGTAAAATGGGCCTCGTAGTCTTTGCCCAAGGCGCCTATGGCCTTTTACCGCTCACAACTGATAGAGAGACTTTTCGGTGGGCCCTCCGCCAAGCAATCGTCTTAGACCTGGGAGAAGGTACCGACCTCGCCGAAGCCCTGGAAATGGCCATCACCCATGCCCAGCCCGGCACGCATCTCTTGATCGTTAGCGACGGCGCCCACAATAACCCCCTCAGCGCAGACCTTCGCCAAATCGCCGAAGCGGCCGCCGCCCGCGCCATCCCCATCCACGCCCTGTGGGTCGGACAAGACTCCGCCACCACCTTCCCCCAAACCCTCCAACACCTATCCGAACGCACCCATGGCCGTTTCTGGAATAATACCCTATCCCTGCGCCCCCTCTACCGCTATGAGACCCTCCCCATCTCTTATCCCCTTCAAAAAATCTTTCTTTGGGCGGCTCTGCTGGCTGCCTTCATCATGGGTATAACGCTAAGCTTAGGCTGGTTCAATCTCCTTTCGGCATAAAACTCCCCCTCACTCTTCCCCCACCGTCCAAAGCTGCGCCCCCACATAAGGCGCCCCTTCTACTACTATCGGCATTCCCAAACGCAATCCCTCTCCCCGCACCACCGCTAAAGTATCTATGAAGTTTGCCTCCACCCCTACAGGCCGAAATACACTATCCCCCTCCACCATAAAAAGATACGCCTGCCGCCCATGAAACACCACTGCCGAACGCGGCACCACATACACCGAATCCTGTACGATAAAAGTTCGCCCCTCTACCGGCACCCCCGCCGCAATAGGCATACGCAGTCCCTCCAGCGCAGCATGCGCAATCAAATGCGTACCTGTCGTGTCATCTACCTGCGCCACATACTCAATCCGAGTAGATATCGGTTTCAACTCAGGCAGCCCCGGAAAAAACACCTCCAAAGGCATCCCCACTCGCACCCACCCCAAATCCCTCTCCGTCAAATAAAAGTCCGCATGCAGATCCGTATTATCCACTAAGCGAGCCAGCTCTGTTTCCATCCGCACATATTGCCCTAACACCACCGAAACGCGCGAGACATGCCCACTAATCGGCGCCCTAACCGCCAAAAGATGCACTTGCCCCAAAGTATCGGGCTCCAATCCTACATAGCGCAGCTGCCCCTCCAAACTATACAGCTGTCGTTCAAGGGCCTTTAGCATGCGCCGCGTCTGCTCTACCTCCGAAAGACTCAGAAGTCTCTGCTGAGCTAAACTCTCTTGCTGGGCTAGCCGCACCAAAGTAGCCTGCCGCTGCTGATACGTCTCAGCATACTGCTTCTGAAGGTCCAGCGCCCCAGGCGCATATATCCAAAAGCACACAGCCCCCTTTGGCACCCATTGCCCCTCCCGAATGATGATCTCCCGAACAATCCCCTCCATTGGCGCATGCAAACTCGCCTGCGAATGCGCTAAAATCACGGTCTTTCCCCATAATCGCTTCTCTATCTTGAGAGCCTGCGGCTTCAATGCCTCCACTCGCACCCCACTCCCCGCCCGCTGCAACGCCGAAAGCACCACCACCTCCTCCTGCCTATAGGCCTCCTCTCCTCCCCCCACCTTAGAAGCACACCCCACCCCAAACCAAACCAAACTAAAACTGAAAATAAATAAACGGCTGGACATACGCTTGTCGCATCTGCAAAATAAGCTGCACCGTCAAAATAAACGCTAACAGCTGCACCGCCCACGGCAGCCGAATAAACCGCGCCTCTACCGCCTGCACCCATCGCATCGGCATAAAGTGCAACCCATACCCTATCCCCAAGAGCCCTACCAGGAGCGGCCGAACCTCTACAAAGGGCAGGGCGTAGGCTATAT
>JAVVHK010000003.1:0-21566 GCA_032249525.1 Bacteroidota bacterium
CAGGCGCAGGGGGGCTTCCCTGAGGCTAAATAAGGAGGTCGAGGGTGTGGGGGATGTGGCTGGTGTGGATGCAGGTTCAGATATTTGCGGTGGGGGATGCGGGGGCTTTGACGGAGCGGCAGGTTCGCCTCTACAAGCAGCACTGGCAAGCGGCCGCTACAGAGCAGGATATTTTGGTATGGTTAGGTGATAATATTTACCCGGCGGGCCTTACGGGAAGCCGGCGTAGTCGGCGGCGCTGGGCGCGGGTGGTAGAGGTGTCCCGGAGTTTCCCAGGAAAGGTTTACATTACCCCCGGCAATCACGATTGGAAGGCTGGTTTGAATGGACTGCTGCAGAGTGATCGGGATTTGCCGTATTGGCCCTCGCCGGGTAGCATGGGCCCTGCTTGGGCGCGGGTAGGACCTTACCTCCTCATCTTTTTGGACTCGGAGTTATATATTCAGGCAGGTGGTCAGGGATTTGCTTGGGCGCGGCTAGATTCTTTACTGGCCAATGTAGCTGATACCCTCTTGCCCGTGGTGATTCTCCATCATCCGCCGCTGACAGCGGGTTTGCATGGAGGGCACTTTCCGCTGGGCGCCCACCTGTTTCCCTTACGAACCCTCAGTCGGTACCTATATGTGCCCCTCCCGGGCTTGGGAAGTGTCTTTATCTGGCTCAGAAAAGCGGTCCGTCATCCGACTGATCAGGCCTATCCCGCTTATCGGGCCTTAGCCGATAGCCTACGCCATCGCGCTATCCGCAGCCACCGCCCCCTCGTGTTTCTCTCAGGGCATGATCATAATCTCCAAGTGCATCGGCACGGGCAAGGAACCTTCATTGTGAGTGGGAGTGGGTGTAAGACTGAGCCCGTGGCCCGGCGGCGGGCCCTCTGGGCCAAAGCACAAGTAGGATACTGGATTGGTCAAAAAGAGCGGTGGGATGCCTACGCCTTATCCACACGGCCCAAACTCCTATACCGTTATAATACCCTTTCCCCATAAAGGGGTGTGAGGGCATCAGGCGCTGGGGATGGCTGGCTGGGAAGCTAAGGAGGTAGGGATGCCCTAAAGGCTGAACCCCCATGGGTCTATTGGACTTTTCGTTGTACCTTTGAAAAACATGAGCAACTGCGTCCAAACCTGGGGGTTCTAATGTGCCCACTTTTAGAAGTGGGGCAGCTTAGAGGGGACAGCCTAAGAGATTTGGAGGTTTGGAATTTTGCCGTAACTTTGTCTAAAAGTAGGCAGCTATGAATACCGTAAGAAACCTATTCGTCCTGTCAGGGCTTGCTACGGCGCTTTGGGCTCAGCCAGACTTATTCTTCAATCAGGGGGCCTTAGTGCATGTCCAGTCTGGCGCCCTCCTATATGTGCAGGGCGGCTATGTAAACAACGACAATGGGCCCAATCAGGGTGTTACGAACAACTACGGCACCATCCGGCTCGTCAATAACGCCGGCGGCTGGCGCGGCAATCTCACAAATGGTACGGGGGCCGAGTTCAACACCTACCCAGGCTCGTGGGTGTATTTACAAGGGGACTTTACCAATGATGGTTATTACCGGGCGGGAATGCCGGGCTACGGCGGCACCATTGAGTTCAACGGCACCGATGTCCAGACCTACCAGAATACAGCCAATGTCCAGGCCTGGACCTTAGACAGTGTGCGTATCAACAATACGGGGCCCATTAACCTTCGGCATGTGCGTATTCCGAGTACGACTACGCAAGACATGCATATCCGAAGCAGACTGCACTTTGAAAGCGGCCGTATCCACACCGAAGGAAGCACCGAAGTGCGGATGATAAACACCTCTCCGACCGCTATCACCCGTCAGCTCGGTGCACCTGCGATACCAGCCACCTTTGCTACCCTGGTTAGCCCGCAAAATGTAGACCAATACATCTATGGTGCCCTCCGCTGGAATGTCGTCGCTGGAAATACCTATTCCTTCATCGTAGGAGGCGATCCGGGGATAGATGCTACTCCCGATCGGGGCATCCAGCGAATAGATGTGCAGATTGCGGCAGGCGGGGGTGGGCATTATGTGCGGGTGCGGTTTGACCCCACGGTGCAGGCACCCTTTACAAATCCTACCTACTGCCGGCCAGGTGACCCGACCCCAAGCTATATCTATACCCCTCTCGACAATGGACGGTGGGAGGTTATGCCTTTTGCCACTATAAGCGCAACAACTCCCAGTACGCACGCCGACTTAGCGGGAGTCACTATGCACAATCGCGTCGTGAGCAATGCCACCTCCGACGGCTCGTGTCCAGCGGCGGGTACCCCACCTGATGATTATTGGCCTACCAGGCCCACCGACCAATGCTATGTGGGATATAATCAAAGCGCAACGGGGCAGCTCACTCCACCTAATAACTGCGAAGGCAGTAACACTGGCTTCCTGGTGCCTCGTACGGGCTTCAACAACTACAATCTAAATGGCACTTACTACTACGCTACGGTCTGGACGGCAAACCATCCTCTCCCCTCGGATGAACTCCGTCTGAGTGCTGCGCCGGTGGGGCAGGCCATTCGCCTCACCTGGAATATCACCCAGCCCGAAGCCGAATACATCTTAGGCTATGAGCTCTACCGCAAGACTGAAAATGGCACCTTTACCCGCATCGCCCAGATAGACAAACAAGGCCGCATGCAATACACGCACGACGATGCCTATGTCGCGCCCAATACCCGCTACTTCTATCAGGTCGGGCAGCATGATGTCTTTGGCAATGTGCGCTACTCCAATATTGTGGAGGCCATCCTCCCTTCCAGAGGGGATGCTTTCTCGGCTCAGCTCCAGCCTAATCCCATCACTTCGGAAGGAAGCCTAATAGTCAATATCCCCTCCGAAGGGATGCTGGCTTTCACCCTCTATGATGCCGCAGGCAAACTGGTAGCCCAGCACAGCTGGACGCTCGCCGCTGGTACCCACCAGCTTGACCTCACTCCTATCCTCGCCCAAGTGGCCGCCGGTAACTACAATGCCCATGTTACCTTCGGCAGCGAAGTGAAAACGCTCCGCCTCATTAAGCTGGACCACACCCGCTAAACCCGACTCTCCTTACCTTTCGGGGCGGCAGGGGTTCTTCTCCTGTCGCCCCTCGCTTTTACATCGGCTCCTACCCTATCCGTGCAGAATACATCCCGCCCCGCCCTTACTGGTCAAACAGAAACCAACCTATAGTGTTTCATCCCCTGAGGCCTTGTATCTCTGCATGCCCTAACTTTTCGCATCTTTGCACAGATGGCACAGGCAGTAGACATCTACAATGGCATGATTTTGCGATTGGAGGGGGAGCTGTATGAGGTGATTGAGTTTCAGCACGTCAAGCCCGGAAAAGGCAACCCCTATGTTTATACGAAGCTCAAAAATGTTATCACGGAACGGGTCTTTGAGCGGAATTTTCCTTCTAACATGCGTATAGAGCCTGTGCGGGTGGAGCGTCGGCCGTGCCAGTATCTCTATCGGGAGGGGGATGTGTATTACTTCATGGAGACGGAGACCTATGAGCAGTTTCCTGTTCCGGCGGAGCAGATTCGGGGGGTGGAGTTCCTTACCGAAAATCAGGTCTGTGACGCCTTGTGGGATGCGGATTCGGAGACGCTTTTATTTGTGGAGCTGCCGCAGTTTGTGGTGCTGGAGGTGGTAGAGGCGGAAAAGGCTATTAGGGGCGATAGCGTAACGAACATCATGAAGAATGCCATAGTAGCGTCTGGGGCGCGCATCAAGGTGCCGCTCTTTGTGGAAGCAGGGGAAAAAGTCAAGATTGACACTCGTAAGAAGGAATATGTAGAGCGTGTCAAAGGCTAAGGATTATGCAGATGAAGGATATACTGGATTTACTCCGTTTTCTTAGCAAGAGTGATTTTACAGAAGTTACGATTGAAGGTCCGGAGTGGAAGCTGACGGTGCGACGGGGCGGGGGAGCACCTGTGGTTGTTTCGGCGCCGACGATGGCGCCTGCCGCCCCTGTGCCTATGCCCGTAAACGTACCCGTGGGTGTAGGGACACCTCCGGCGGCTCCTTTACCGGAGCCGGCCCCCCCACCTCCCCAAGAGCCTCCTAAGAAGAACACTGTCTACATTCGCTCGCCTATGGTAGGCACCTTTTATCGGGCCCCCGCACCAGATAAGCCCCCCTATGTACAAGTGGGAGACATCATCCAGAAAGGCCAAGTCGTGTGTATCATTGAGGCTATGAAGCTCTTCAACGAAATTCAATCGGAGGTGAGCGGAAAGATCGTGCGTATCCTCGTAGAAAATGGACAGCCTGTGGAGTACGACCAGCCTCTCTTTGAGGTAGAACCCATAGATTAGAGCAATGTTCAAGAAGATTCTGATTGCGAACCGCGGCGAAATTGCGCTGCGGATTATTCGGACCTGCAAGGAGATGGGGATATCCACGGTGGCGGTGTATTCTACGGCGGATCGGGAGAGTTTGCATGTGCGGTTTGCGGATGAGGCCGTGTGTATTGGCCCTCCCCCCAGCAAAGACAGCTATCTCAATATTCCCGCTCTGATGTCAGCGGTGGAGGTTACCGCTGCAGAAGCTGTACATCCGGGGTATGGGTTTCTATCGGAGAATGAGAAGTTTGCGCGCATTTGCGCGGATTACGGAGTCAAGTTTATTGGTCCTTCACCGGAGGCGATAGCGGCCATGGGGGATAAAGCCACGGCTAAGGCCACTGCCCGAAAAGCTGGGGTGCCGGTGGTACCGGGTTCTGAGGGGGTACTTGCCAATCTCTCCGAAGCTCGGAAAGTCGCAAAGGAGATAGGCTATCCCGTGCTCCTTAAGGCCACCGCTGGCGGCGGCGGAAAAGGCATGCGCATCGTATGGAAGCCCGAAGACTTAGAAGATGCCTGGAATATCGCCCGCGCCGAAGCCCGGGCCGCCTTCGGTAATGACGGCCTCTACATGGAAAAGTACATTCAAAATCCCCGCCATATTGAAGTGCAGATCGTGGGGGACCAGTATGGCAATGTCTCCCACCTTTCAGAGCGGGATTGTACCATACAGCGGCGCCACCAAAAGCTCATTGAGGAGGCTCCCAGCCCCATCATCACCCCCGAACTGCGCGAAAAACTCGGCGAAGCCGCCGTCAAACTCGCCAAAGCCATCCACTATGAAAGCGCCGGCACGGTAGAATTCATCTTTGACCAGGATACGGGCGAATTCTACTTCATGGAAATGAACACCCGCATCCAGGTCGAGCACCCCGTGACCGAAGAAATCTTCTTCTTTGACCTTATCAAGGAGCAGATCAAGGTAGCGGCCGGTGTGCCCGTTTCGGGCCGGCATTACTTCCCAAGCAACCGCTGGGCCATGGAAGTGCGCATCAACGCCGAAGACCCCTACAACAATTTCCGTCCCACCCCAGGTAGGATTGAACACTTTCACAAGCCTGGCGGCCACGGCGTGCGAGTAGATACCCACGTGTATGCGGGCTATCGCATTCCTCCCTACTACGACTCCCTAATTGCCAAGCTTATCGTGGCGGACTTCTCCCGAGAAGAGGTGATTGATAAAATGCTGCGGGCCTTGGATGAGTTCATCATTGAAGGTCCGGGCCTCCAAACGACCATCCCCATCCTCAAGCAGATTCTTCGCAGCGAGGCTTTCCGAAAGGGTACCTATAATACCCGCTTTCTGGAAAACTTTCAGTTCCGCTAAGCTACTCGTCGCCCAAGTCTTCGCAGTGCCAGAGGACGGAGCGGCGCACGAGAAGAGGCACGCCTTTTTGCTCTTCCTGGGCGGCCTTCCAAGCTTTTTCTACAAGACGGGCTTTGAGTTCGGCCTGCTTCTCCGCTCGGGCCTTATCTCTTTCCCTATCAAATAGGCGCCGTCCTCCTACAAAGGTCATTCGCACTTGGCTATACACGCTCAGCGGGGTGGGTTTATCCCATAATACCACATCGGCTACATAGCCGGGCTTGACATAGCCCCGATTGTGAGCAAGGCCGAGGGCTTGAGCGGGATAGACCGTTACCGTGCGCCAGGCCTCTATGCTGTCTATGCCCAGCTCACGACCGCCGTAACGTAAAATTTTAGCCGCTTCTTGGTTGAGGCGGCGGCCCATTTCGGCATCGTCGGAGTTGATACAGACTTTGACGCCTTTACTGAGGAGAATGGCCGCATTATGGGGGATGGCCTCCATAACCTCCATCTTGTAGGCCCACCAGTCCGAAAAGGTTGAAGCGAAGGCACCATGAGCTTTGAGTTCAGGGGCCACCTTATAGCCCTCCAGAACATGCGTAAAAGTGCGTATGCGAAATCCCAGACTCTCTGCCAAGCGCATGAGCATAAGGATTTCGGACTGTACATAAGAGTGGCAGGTGATAAAGCGCTTGCCTTCCAGGATTTCGGCCAGGGCTTCTAAGCGCAGGTCTCGGCGAGGAGCTATGGGCTTAGGGCCTTTGCGGTGGATGGATAAAGCTTTTCGGTAGGCATCCCAAGCCGCTTGATAACGTTTCGCCTGCTCAAAGGCATCCTCTATAATCTCCTTTACGCCCATGCGGGTCTGGGGATAGCGAATGGTATAAGCTTCGCCCCAGTTAGACTGCTTGACATTTTCACCCAGAGCGAACTTATTGAAGGGGGGAGCCTCGGGAATAACGAACGAGTCGGCTGGCCAACCCCATCGCAGGTTTATGCAGGCGGATTGACCGCCGATTGGATTGGCAGAGCCATGGAGAAGCTGGACTGTAGTAACGCCGCCTGCTAATTGCCGAAAGATATTCACATCGGTCGGCTCTATAACATCTCGGATGCGTACTTCGGCCGTAATAGCTTCGGTAGCCTCATTGACGCCGCCGCTAATGGCAATATGCGAGTGTTCGTCTATGATGCCGGCGGTAAGGGCGCCCCCTTCTGCTTCAATGACAGCGGCTCCGGGCGGTGCTATTAGCCCCTTGCCCACCGCCCGAATAATGCCACCGGATATCAGCACATCGGTCTCAGGAAGCACACTATCTCCCGTCCATACCGTAGCCCGCCGAAAAAGCACCGTCTCTATGGGGGGAAGGCTATCATAGCCCCAAAAGCCACTGGGATAAGTCCGACGGCTAAGGAGGCTATCTTCTGACAAGGGGGGCGGGGTCTTTTTCTCGGGTGGGGCTTGGGCCTCCGCTACCCGCACCAGCGAAAAACTCTGACTCTCCCCTCGCAAAGGCACAAGCCTCAGTATCGCCGAGTCAGGATGCACCAAGTACAGCCGAAAACTGCCTTGGGCTACCTTTTCTGGAAAGCGTCCCTCGTACCAGCCAAAAGCCGTCTGATAAGAAACTTTCACCGCTATTGTATCAGTATCCCGCAAAAGCTTGGCCTCAAAAGGCGGATACTCTCCTGAAAAAGACCATTTCCAGCCTGCCAGCGGCTGCCCAGAAGGAGCCTGAATAATATAGGTCCCCGCCGGTAGGAGAGGGGGCACAGGCTGTATCTCGTACCTTTCGCCGGCCACCCAGGTCTCTAATAGTCGGGCGCTCTCCGTATGGAAGGTGTCCGAAAAGACTAAGAAGTTGGCGTAGGCGTGAGGGGCGAGAGAACCTAAGTCTTTGAGGCCCAGCCAGTCTGCATTGGCACGGGTCAAAAGATAGAGCAAGGTATCTGGCGAGACGCCTGCTCGTATGAGGGTGCGCAGGTGCTTCCAGAAGGTTTCTGGGTCGGGAGCGCCATGGCTGGTGAGGAGGACCTTATAGCCTGCCCGGAGCATCCATTTGAGGCGGAAGGGGGCGGTTTCCCACCGTTTGAGGGCTTGGAGGGGTAGGGCGGCATAAAAGGTTGGACTATGGGCCGGCGGCAAGGTCGGAAGGGTTACCGGGAGGAGGTAAAAACCCTCTTTGGGCAAGAAAGGTATCCATTCCCACTCATAGCCTGTGGCTCGGAGGGCCCAACGCAGGGGGCCTCCTTGCTGCCATTCCCGCATAAGATTCGCCACCCGAAAAGCATCCTCCGGCGCCTCAGCTACCCAGCACCAGCGCAAAGTATCTTTCCAGAGCTCCATCAGCCGCTCCAAAGCCACATTGTAGCTCGCCTCCGGCGGACGCTGCCGATACCACAGATAATCATACAATACTTGTCGGCTCAGGGCTATAGCCCCCATGAGCGAACTGGGATAGTCCTGCGGTAGGTTGCCTTTCTCAAAGCCGCCATGGAGTATGGGAGGGCCTACGAGCTGTTTTTGGTCTTCTCGGCCTTGGTCTAAAAGCAAAAAGGTGGCGCCAGTTCCTCTGAGGATGCCCAGAGTTGGGGCCGTATGCACTGCCGCAAAGCCCATTTTCCGGAAGGCTGCGGCACGTTCCGCATCATAACGGAAAGCCGTATCGGCCGCGTAGTCCAGCCAAACTGCATCGTTGGGATAGGTGAGCGGAGGTCGGGTAGGCTCATACTGGGGGCGGCCGCGGCTGCCTTCGCTCTTCTGCACAAGGCCCCAGCTCGCCCAAGGCTCCACAAAAGCCGGATACACCCACGTCCGACGAGGATACCTCCGCACCGCATATCCCGCAGGAATCCGCACCCGTGTACTTTCCCCAATCGCTACAATCCGACCTTGCCGAATGAGAAGCGTAGCAGGACTTATAACCTTCCCAGGTGAAAGCCAAACCGACACGCCCGTCAGCGCTAGCTGGTCACACCGCGCCTCATAAAGCCCTTGCCCACGATACCATGGCACCCTCTGACCCCACAATATTCCTCCCGTTAGGAGGACCACCTGCAGTTTTAGGGCTCGCACCCAGCAAAGATGCACCAAAAGGATAGAGCATTAGCCTCTCAAAGCGGGAGTCCCCGCTGCCTATCCTCAACTAATACCGATTTGAGCAATTCTGAATGGATGGGGTAGTTTTGCGTGGCCGCCGCCCAAAAAGTTATGATGGGAAATGACATAGGCCGGCAAAAGAGGGAAATAGACACTTGAGTATAGCTTGAGATGGCCTTTTTGGATGCTAATGCATGCCCTGCTACCTTAGGAGGCGAAGGGGGAAGCAGGAGGGGTATGGTTAGTCTATTTTAGGGGGGATGAACCACTGTTCTCGGAAGGCGAGGCCGATGCTGATTTGCCAGTAGTGCTCCCGGATGTGGGTGTTGGGAAAGTTTCCGTATTCGGCGGCGAGGTAACAGATGGAGGCGCTTCGGGGGAAAGCCCAGCCGATACCGAAAGTGCCTGCCCAGAGGCGAGTGGGGGCATAGGGAAAAGTTTGCAGATAGGCTCCGATCTGGTAGCGAAGGCGCTTGTAGAAGGCGGGGGCTCCGGGATCGGGAAGCCATTCTAGGCCGAAGCGCACATCCCAGCTGGGCTTTCCTTCGGCGGGCCAGAAACCCAACCAGCGCCAGGCAGGGGGCGTCTCGGTATAACCCCCTTCCACGCCCAGCATCCAGTTTTTGCGGCCCAGCGCCATGCCCCCGCGATACGACGCCGGGTAAAAACTCAATCGCCCCTCCTGATAAGCCAAAGTATCGGCAATGATATTGGTGTAGGAGAGGCTTTTTTGAAAGCTATACAGGTGGGTACCTGAGAGCGGAGCCCGGAAGCGATAGGTTAGACCGGCCTGGTACCAGAGTAGTCCTGTGGAATCCTGATATAGGAGCCCTATGCTATGGAGAATGGCTCTAAAGTACAGACGGGTGAGTAAGAGATCCGGGAGGGACTGGGTGGAGAGTTGAAAGGATTGGGTGCGCTCGTAGGTGCCGCGCAGGTAGCCGAACTGATAACCCAGCGCGATGGATTTCCAGCGGAGGGCGGTTTGGATGTAGGCTTGGGAGGTGGTGCCTTGGAGGGCGTCGGTAGCTTTGTAACGGAGGGGTTCTTGGAGGTTGTAGGTGCTGTGATAGCCGCTGATGGCTTCTGGAGCGAGGCCCATGGCGAGGCCCCAGCCTTTGCCACTAGTGAAAGAGAGAAGGAGGTTTTGGAGGCCTCCTGTACCTGCGATGGCGCGACTGGAGCGACCCTTGAGGGTAGACTGGCGGCCATAGCCACTAAAGTCTATTTGCGTGCCCCGAAGGTGTGCGCTATGGGCGGGTTGGTTAGGTAAGCTCATGCCAAGGCCGATGGTGCTGAGACGTCCCATACCTGCCTGACTGGAAGCCGTTTGGGCATAATTGTAGCCCCAGCCATAGCCGCTGTAGGGGTTATAAGAGAGCTGGGCCCAGAGGAAGGTAAAGAGGCTTACTCCCCGAAAAGAAAGTTTTGCCAGTGCCACACGCCAATGAGGGTTAGGTTGGGCACAAAGGTAAGGGGCTGAGGTAAGAAAGGCTGAAAGAGGGGGGCTTCGCCGCCGCTGATGTAGAGGTGGTAGGAGCCAAGGGTTTCTTGGGCGCGTTTTAGGTGGGACTGGATTTCGGAGAGCATGCCGTGGAAGGTGCCTATCCATATAGCTTCGGGGGTAGAGGTACCCCAGGCGGGGAGGGAGGGGGGAGGTGGAGAGAGGCGCGGGAGACGGCCGGTGTGCTCATGCAGGTCTTTGAGGCGGAGGGATAGGCCTGGCGAGATAAAGCCTCCCAGATGGGTGCCTTGAGCGTCCAATACATCACCGGTGAGGGCAGTTCCAAAGCTTAGATAGAGGAGTGGTTTTTGGGCGATATAGAAGAGGGCGCATAAGGCGGCACATCGGTCAGGTCCCAGGGTAGAGGCGTAGGAGGTGGGGAAGGGGACGCCGTCGGTGATTTCCAGCAGGTGGCCGCCGAGCTCGGAGAGGAGGTTGGTCCAGGCGGGGTCTTTGCGGGTGTCAATGACGTAGAGAGGGAGTTCGGCATGGGCTTGCCGCCAGCGGCGCAGCTGGGAACGGGTGCGTAGAGAGACGATATGCACGGGCTGCCCCCGGTGGAGGAGGGCGGCTTTGATGCGGCTATTGCCTATGTCCAGGGCCAAGCAGGTGACGGCCATAAGAGTTCTACGAGATGTCCCTCTACTTGGAGGAGGCCTTGGGGGGTGTGGAGCAGAAGGGTGCCATCGGCCTTCCAAGCGAAGATGGAGCCTTGGGTGAGGCGGCCCTGGATGCGAAAAGGCCCCTCTTTCCAGAGGCGGGCAGTGAAAGCCGCTTCTACCTCAGGGGGAGGGGCCTTTTCCCAGTGGAGATACTGGGCTTCAAAGGCGTCTAAAAAGGCCTCAAAGGATGAGGGGGCGTGTCCGAGGGCCTCCAAAGAGGTAGCCCAGAGATGGGGTGGGAAAGCAGTAGCATAGATGTTGATTCCGATGCCGGCGAAGGCGGCGCTAAGCTGGGAGCCGTGCCACTGGGCTTCTATGAGGAGGCCAGCCAGTTTACCTGTGGGGGCATAGAGGTCGTTAGGCCATTTGAGGTAGAGGGGGGTGCTACACCAGAGCTTGGCGGTTTCATAGAGGCTCAGGGCCACTCGGGCACTCCATAGAGGCAGAGGTTCCTGCGGCCTCTCCAGAAAGCTAAATGGCAAACTCTTGCCAGGGGGGCTTATCCAGGGGGTGCCTTTCCGGCCATAACCAGCTCTCTGATGGGTTGTCCAGACTAAGGTGGGAGGGAGGTCGGGGTCGGCCGTGTAAAGATCCCTTAAGTAGCGTTGGGTGGAGTCGGTTTCTTCCAGGTAGAGGCGTCGGAATCGTTTTACCATTGGTAGCAGATGGGGGCCTCGTCGTAGGGGCGTTTATCCCGCAGATAAACCCGCAAGCCACGAGGTAGGGAAGTATCCGGTGAGGAGAGGTAGTTGTTAGATAAGAGGGTGTGGAGGGGAACTTTGTAGTGGGAGGCGATGGCTTCTGGGGTTTCGCCTTGTTGGACGATGTGGATGGTGGCTTTTCGGGGGGGGACGATGAGGATGGGGCCGTCGCCTGTGTGGAAGGGGTTCCACTTATGGTATTTTTCGGGCATGGGGTGGGGTGGGGGATAGGCCCATTCGGTGTTTAGGAGGGGTTCTTTGGAGAGGGGTAGCTTAGCGACTTGGCCTGGGCGGAGGGAAGGTAAGCGATACGGGGGTTTTTGTGGGGGGGTGGAGGCTATAGAGGAAGGAGGAGGTGTAGAGGCGGAGAGGTTAGGTGTAGGGGTGGAGGAGGGGAGGCTGAGGGAGTCGGGTGGATTTTGGAGGGGGATGGAGGGGTGGGCTTGGTTTTGGAGGGGTGGGGGAATAAAGAGAGTTTTGAGGGGTTCTTGCGGGACTTCGGAGAGGAGGGAGTCGGCGGGGACGTAGAAGGTGGTGGGGCGGGAGGTGGGCAGGATAGGTTTGAGGAGCCAGGGATTGAGGAGGAGGAAGGAGTCGGGCGAAAGGCCATACTCGGCGGCGATTTCGTGGATGGGTTTAGGAGGCCCGGAATAGGCTCTGGGCTGAAAGGGATAGAGACGCCTTCGGATAAGAGGCTCAAAGACGAGTTTATGGGCGATAGCCCGCAGGGCATACCAGTGGCTGGTAGGATAGACGCAGATTTCGTCTTTGCCGATGTAGGTGGAGTCTATGTAGGGGATGGCCCCGGTGCCCCCTTCATAATAAGCGATGATGGCGAAGAACCAGTTGCGATGGCGAAGGTACTGCTTGGCGAAGTAGAGAGCGGCTCCCGCTGTAGAGCGAAAGAGGTGGCGCCTTTCATCTATGGTGTCATTGATGATGAGGCCGACTTCTCGGGCGGTGTAATCTTTGAGTTGCCAGTAGCCCACGGCTAAGGAGCGGGAGACGGCATGGGGGTTGAGGCGACTTTCTTGGATGGCGATATATTTGAGGTCTTCGGGCACGCCCATGTAATGGAGGGCTTCTTCAATGTAGGGCATGAGGCTTTCGGCGCGGGCGACTAAGGCTTGAAGCGTAGGAGGGTGTTCATGGAGTTTGATGATGTAGGCTTCAATAGCTTTTTTGGCGTCGGGGTGGATAGTGGTGCGCATGCCGCAGAAGACCATTTCATCGGGGACGGTAGGCAGGATATAGGAGTATCCCCCTACGAGTAAGGTGATTAAGCAGAGGCTTTTCATCGCATAGCCGCTAAGGCCTGCTGATGGAAGTAGAGGCGTACGAGCCGGATTTCTTCTTCGGTGTAATCATGGCCCAGGGCGCGGATAGCTTCATCCAGGCTGTCGGTTTCTGCCTGCATGAAGTACTCGAAGGCTTCTTCCAGGCGGTCGGGGTCCAGCATTTGCTGGACGGCGTAGGTGATATTGAGCTGGATGCCGGCTTTGAAGATGAGCATTTCCAGGCGGTCAATCAGTTCGGCGAGGGAGAGGCCTAAACGTTCGGCTATGCGCTGGAGGGGGATGCGCCGGTCTATGCTTTCTATGATTTCTACCCAGTCGGGGGTACGGCGGGTGTTGGTGGGGACGATGAGTTCGGGTGGTCGCTCAATGTCATTTTCTTCCACGTACTTTTTGATAAGTTCTATGAAGGGCTGGCCGAATTTTTTGGCTTTTACGGGACCTACGCCGCTGATTTTTTCCAGTTCTTCCAAGGTGATGGGATAGCGGGTAGCCATTTCTATGAGGGTAGGTTCTTGGAAGATGACATAAGGAGGGACTCGGTGGGCGTCGGCGATTTTTTTGCGTAGGTTTTTGAGCATATCCAGGAGGATGGGGTCGTGGAGGGGTTCATCATCCAGGAAGAGCTCTTCATCTTCTCGGGGGGTTCGGTCGTAGGGTTTGTAGAGGGGTAGTGGGGTAGGGTTTTGAAGCCAGGTTTGGCCTTTTGGGGAGAGGAGGACGAGGGAATAGTCTTGAGGGTCACGGGTGAGGAGGCCTTCCATGAGGATTTGGGCGGCGTAGGCTTTGAGGTCGTCCAGGGAGTAATTTTTGAGGGTTTTGAAGGTGGGGAGGGTTTGGCCGGCGATTTCGGTGAGGCTGCCGCGCACATGTTCTAAGACGGGGAGGAGGGGATATTTTCCGAGGAGGGCAAAAGATTCCAGGATAGGTTTAGCGATAGACTGGCCGTCAAAGCTGCTTTTGGGATAGCGGCAATTGTCGCAGTTGCCGCAGTGGTCGTGGGGATAGTCTTCGCCGAAGTAGCGGAGAAGCATTTTTCGGCGGCACTGGCCGCTTTCGCAGAAATAAGCCATTTCCTGTAGGAGGAAAACGATCGCTTCCCGCTCGCTGGCGGGTTTATCTCGCAGGAAGCGGTCCAGCTTGAGGATGTCGTTGTAATCGTAATACAGGATGCAGTCGGCGGGGAGTCCGTCTCGGCCGGCGCGGCCTGTTTCTTGGTAGTAGTTTTCAATGCTTTTTGGGACATCAAAGTGGATCACGAAGCGCACATCGGGCTTATCAATGCCCATGCCAAAGGCGATAGTGGCGACGATGACCTGTACTTCTTCGCCGAGGAAGGCGTCTTGGTTTTTGGAGCGGGTGGCGCTATCTAAGCCGGCGTGGTAAGGTAGGGCTTTGATTCCGTTCGCCTGGAGGGTTTTAGCCACTTCTTCCACGCGTTTTCGGGAATGGCAGTAGATGATGCCGGATTCGCCCCGGCGGGCCCGTACATATTGGACGATTTCTTTCAGGGTTTGCTGTTGGGACCGTTTAGGGGTAATCTGATAGTAGAGGTTGGGGCGATTGAAGGTGGTTCGGAAGATGACGGCGTCCTGGATTTCCAGGTTTTCTAATATGTCGGCTTGGACGCGGGGGGTAGCAGTGGCGGTGAGGGCGATGATGGGCATTGGGGGTACGTTGCGAAGCAGAGAGCGAATGCGGCGGTATTCGGGGCGAAAGTCGTGTCCCCACTCAGAAATACAGTGCGCTTCGTCTACGGCGGTGAAACTAATCCGAAGCTGTTGAAGAAGCTCCTGAAAATGGTCTGTAGCCAGGGTCTCCGGAGCCACATACAGGAGTTTGACGCGACCGCTGAGGCAGGCTTGACGAACTTCTTCTTGCTGGGCGCGGGTGAGGCTACTATTGAGATAGGCCGCAGGAATATCATACGCCTGCATCTGATCCACTTGGTTCTTCATCAGCGCAATCAAGGGCGAAATGACTAAGGCCGTGCCTGGCATTAGGAGGGCCGGCAGCTGATAACAAAGCGACTTGCCCGCGCCTGTGGGCATGATGACCAGAACATGGCGCCCCGATAAAAGGGTTCTAATGATCTGCTCTTGCGGCCCGCGAAAACTGGTGTAGCCAAAGTACTTTTCCAGGGCCGCGCGCAAATCCAGGGTCTCCGAACCTTGTTCCGACATAGGCATGGGCAGTTGTACCTTTGCCAAAGATAAGCAAAAAAGTACATGCATACGGAGTTGGCGCGTTGGGTGCTCCAGACGGAAGCTCAGGCGATTCTGCGGGTAGCTGAGCGAATAGGGGATGTGTTTGAGGAGCTGGTAGAGGCGATTTTGGAGATGTCTGGAAAGGTAGTTTTGACGGGGATGGGGAAGAGTGCGCACATTGCGAAGAAGATAGCGGCTACGCTGAATTCGGTGGGGACGCCGGCGATTTGGCTTCATGCGGCGGAAGCTTTACATGGGGATGTAGGTGTAGTTCAAGCGGGTGATATTGCGCTGGTTTTTTCTAAGAGTGGGGAGACGGCGGAGGTGAAGGCGCTTGTGCCGGTATTGCGGGAGCGGGGGGCCCGAATAGCGGCCTGTGTGGGAGACCCCCAAAGCACCGTAGCCCGACAGGCCGACTGGCTCATAGACCTTTCGGTGGAAAGGGAAGCATGCCCCTACAATCTCACGCCTACGGCTTCTACGACGGTAGCACTAGCTTTTGGGGATGCCTTAGCTATGGCCCTAATGAAGGCTCGGGACTTTGGACCCCATGACTTTGCGGCGACCCATCCAGCGGGTTCCCTCGGAAAAAGACTCACCCTGCGGGTACGGGACATTACCGAACCTTACCTGCCAGCCGTATCTCCAGATGCCCCGTTTCAAGAAGTGCTTATTCGCATTACCCAGGGGCGCAAAGGCGCCGTAGCCCTCCTTAGCCCCGATGCACCCATTCTCCGCGGCATCATCACCGATGGCGATATTCGGCGCACCCTGGAAAAGTATCCCTTTTCCCAACTCTCCAACCTCAAAGCCATAGACATTGCCACCCCCACCCCAAAGGTCGTCCAAGCCCACCAAAAAGCCTACGAAGCCCTTCAGCTCATGGAAAAGTATAAGGTTTCCCAGCTTATTGTACTGGAGGGCGATAAGCCCTATGGCATGATTCACTTTCACGACATTATAAGGGAGGGTATCCGATGAACGTGCATGGAGTGATTTTAGCGGGCGGGATGGGGACGCGCTTTTGGCCGGTAAGTCGCGCAGCTCACCCCAAGCAGTTTTTAGATGTTCTGGGTATAGGCAAAAGCCTTTTACAGGCTACTTATGGGCGGCTTCGCCAGCGGCTAAATCCCGACCACATATGGGTCGTTGGTGCCCAGATGCATGCTGACTTACTGCGAGCCCAGCTGCCAGAGCTGGATAAGAGTCACCTTCTTTTGGAGCCCCTTCAGCGCAATACAGCCCCCAGCATCTTGTGGGCCTCAACCTATATCCATGCCCACGATCCAGAAGCCGTGCTTTGGATCGTGCCCGCAGACCATTACATTCCCGATGAAGCTGACTTTCTCGCCCTGATGGACCGCCTTTTTGCCCAGTGCAACCTCCATAAAGGTATATATACAGTGGGCATCCGGCCAACTTCCCCCCACACCGGCTACGGCTACATTCAATATCTGCCCTCCTCCTCAGAAGAAACCTTTTGCTATAAGGTGAAAACCTTCACCGAAAAGCCCTCGCGAGAACTGGCCGAAGTGTTTCTGCAAAGCGGAGACTTTTTGTGGAATAGCGGGATGTTCATTGCAAGGGCTTCTACCCTTTTGCAAGCCTATGAGAAGCACGCACCAGAGTTGTACGAGCTTTTATCGGATGTAAAGGAGTATGAGGAAGGGCTTCTGCGGGAGCGGTTTCAGCAGTGTCCTTCTATTTCGTTTGACTACGCCATCATGGAGAAGTACGAGGAGGCCTATGTGGTGGAAGGAAAGTTTCGCTGGTGGGACTTAGGGGGCTGGGAGGCGGTGTATCAGGTTTTACCGCACGATGCGCAAGGGAATGTCTTTCATGGGCAGGTGCTGAGCGAGGGCGTAAAAGATAGTTTTGTATTTGGGTCGGTGTCGGGGCGGCTGATATATGTGGTGGGCTTAGAGGGATATCTGGTCGTAGATACGGCGGATGCCCTGTTGATTTTGCCCAGGGCTCAGGAGCAGCATATTCGGGGGATTGTTGGGCGCCTCCAAGCCGAAGGGAAAGACGATTACCTGTAAAAGATTTCAGGGATGAGCTTTCCAGATGCCGTAGAGGCTGCTGCCGCTGCCATTCATGCTGGCGTAGAGGGCACCAGCTTCGTAGAGGGCATTTTTATACAGGATGAGGGTAGGGTAGATGAGGAAGCTGACGGCTTCTAAGTCGTTATGGAGGGCATCTTTCCAGGATTCAATGGGCTGTTTGAGGATAGGCTCAAGGGGGGTTCGGCTCCAATGGGCGGGGGAGAGGCCCCGGTAGATGTAACGGGTAGAGCAGGGGACTGGCGGAGTGAGGAGGTAGATTTGGTAGGCGGAGAGGTCAATCTCATAAGGGGTGAGGGAGGTTCCCGTGCCGGTGGCGAGCATAGGTCGCTGATACAAGAAGAAGGGCACATCGCTGCCGACCTGGGCGGCCACCTCGTGGAGCTTGTCCAGAGATATGAGTTCGGGGAAAATCCGATGAAAGAGCCGCAGGAAAGTGCCTGCATCGCTGGAGCCCCCGCCTAAGCCTGCACTGATAGGAATGCGCTTGTGTAGGCGTACTTTGAGGGCAGGGAGAGGCTTTTGAATGGCTTTTTGTAGGTAGCGGTAGGCGATGGCGAGATAGTTTTCATCATCGGAGGGGGGGACTTCGCCGGAAATGTGGATGTCAATGCGGTCATAACCGGGGAGGATTTGCAACTCCAGATCGTCGTAAAGGGCGGGATAGGGGATAAGGAGCGTTTCCAGGAGGTGATAGCCGTTGGGCCAGCGGCCTATAATATGCAGGCCGAGATTGATTTTAGCTGGGCAGGTATCGTAGTATCGGGTCATGGGAGGCGAGCGCGTTTGAGAAGGTATTGATAAAGAGGTACAAAGAAAGAGGTGCTGAGGTCTATGGGCAGGTAGTCTATTTTCAGGCCGAGGCAGAAACGGCGCAGATTTTCTTCGTAACGGGTGATGTAAGTCTGGTAGAGAGCGGCGAGCTCAATGGGGTGGATTTTGATTTCGTGGGGTTCTTCGGCGTTGAGGAGGTGTAGGGGTTCGAGGGGGAGTTGGAAGTGTTTTTCGGTTTTTTCCTCCCAGATGCGAATCAGGAGTAGGTCATGGCCAGCCAGGCGCAGGCGGGCGATGGCTTTGAGGAGGGGTTCGGGAGTTTCGTCGGTGAGGAAGAAGTCGGAAAGGAGGATGAGGAGGCTTCGGCGCTTGAGACGTTCGGCTACTTGGTGGAGGGCTTGGGGGAGGAGGGTGCGGGCTTTTTGGAGGGGGGCGTTGCGGTAGGGTTCCAGCGCTTGAAAGAGGCGCCGCAGCCAAGTATAACGAGACCGAGCGGGTAGATAATGCTGAATAGCCTCATCAAATAAGAATACACCCACGGCATCCCGCTGGTGAATAAGCAAATAGGCCAGCGCGGCCGATAAAAAGAGCGCATAATCCAGTTTTTTCGGGGTGGAGGTAAGGGGATAGCGCATAGAGCCGCTTATATCAATTAGCAGGTAGGCTTGGAGGTTGGTTTCTTCTTCGTAGCGGCGCACATAGAGGCGATTGGTTCGGGCAAAGACGCGCCAGTCAATTTGGTCCAGGCTATGGCCGGGCTGGTAAGGGCGATATTCGGAGAATTCTACCGAGAATCCCTGAAAGGGACTACGGTGCAGACCCACGAGAAAACCCTCTACGATAGTGCGGGCGATCAGTTCTAAGTTTTTCAGGCGACTCGCTTCGGCAGCGCTAATCATAAGTCATCTAAATCGCCTAAGTCTTCCAGGTCCAAGTTCTCTTCTTCTATGTCTGGGGTGTCCAGGTCGGGCACTTCCAGGTCTATGGAGTCGTCTTCTATGAGGGGTTCTTCTATTTTTTCGTTGGGGGCGCTTAGGAAGGCCTCCGAGGGAAGCTCTAGGTTCTCAATGGAAACGTCGCTCAGGTCAGAGGGCTGGGTTTGGGCGGCCTGGGCTTGGGCTTTGGCGCGGAGGCTGGCTAAGGTCGGGTGGCTGGCGTCTGTGACATAGAAACGTTTCTGTTTGAGAATTTGGCGGTATTCGCGTGGCGGCATGATCAGAGCCACGTAAATAGAAGCCGTGCGAACGCGAATCTGTCCCCGATATAGCAGGGGGTCGGTCTTGACCCGATAAAGGCGATAAGCCCCCTGAATCTTGTCCGGTGTGCGCAAAACCACCCAAAGCGTATCCCAAGGCAACCGAGAAGCCGCTCTATACTCCATCCACAAAAGCTGGGAAGGTCCTGTTAGACGAAATATGGTGTCTTTTCCCACAAGGCCCTGCTGCAAAGAAAAGCCGGTACCCATCCAAACCTGAGCTAAAAGGGTACTTAGAAAAGGCATGCCAAACCGCACCACCAGCTAAAGTAAAGAAAAAGTTATATCGCCTGGCCCTAAGTTAGCTCTGTTGTGTAGGCGGTTTGGGGCGAAAAAGAAAATACAATCCCAGCGCTATGAAGGGGATGCTGAGGAGCTGGCCCATATGGAGGGGGAGATTTTCTTCAAAGGAGGCCTGAGGTTCTTTGACGAATTCTATAAGGATGCGCCAGCCAAATACCCAGAGCAGGAAGAAGCCGAGGGGACGATAAGGCTTTTGCCAGAAGGGAAGGTGGCGTCGGTACAGGTAGAGGAGCATTCCAAAAAGCAGGAGGTAGGCAGAGGCTTCGTAGAGCTGGGTGGGGTGGCGGGGGTGCGGGTCCACGCGCTCAAAGACGAAGGCCCATGGGAGGGTAGTGATTTTGCCGTAGATTTCGGAGTTGAAGAGGTTGCCCAGGCGGATGAGGGTAGCGGTGAGCGCTGTGGGGATAGTGAGGCGGTCGGCCAGCCACCCAAAAGGCTCCTGAGGATGCCGGCGACTATACAGCCACAAAGCCACCAAAACCCCGACGGTCCCCCCATGACTGGCAAGCCCCCCCTCCCAGATTTTGAGAATCTCTATGGGATTGCTCAAATAGTAGTCCGGCTCATAAAAGAGGCAATGTCCGAGGCGAGCGCCAATCACCGTTCCCAGAATCAGATACCATAAGAGCGTATCTAAGTGAGCCACGGGCTTGCCTTCGCGCTTGTAGATGGCTTGCATGATATAGTATCCGATGAGGAAGCCGGAAGCAAACAGGAGGCCGTACCATCGAATAGCGAAGGGCCCGAAGGAAAAAATTTCTGGCGAGACGCGCCAGTGGATGTAGGCTATCATAGGTTTTGGAGAAATTGGGCAATGTCTTGGAAGACTTTGTTTCGGAAGGTTTCATGCAGGGGTTCGTGGTAGCTTTCGGGGTAGGTGAGGAGGTGCTTATGGGGGGTGGGGAGGTGCTCATAGAAGCGGAGGGTAGCCTCGCTGTCGCAGATGGGGTCTTTTTCGGGAATGAGGAAGAGGAAGGCTTCATCGGTGAGGCGGGGAAGGTCCTTCCAGAGGTCGATTTGGGCGCGCTGGATAGCGGCAAACCACCCGGCCGTAGCGATCTTGAAGACGAGGGGGTCAGTAGCGTAAGCGTGGGCTTCGGTGGGGTCATGGGTGAGGTCCGTCGGCCGCAAACCCGACGGCAGGCTCAAAGTGGGAAAAAACTGGGCAGCGATTTGCGCTAAAATGCGTTTGTAACGCGGCACTTTTACCTTGAGCTGGATGAGGGGAGCACTGATGATAGTAAGGCGGGGCTTCCAGAGGGCACTGTACTTTTGGCGGTAACGTAGCGCTATCAAGCCCCCGAGCGAGTGCCCAAAGAGCACCACCGGCTCAGGAATACGCTTATGCCAATGAGTCCAAACCGCAGTGAGGTCGGCTAAGTACTCTTCTATGTCGGAGATGTAGCCGCGGCGACCCGTAGAACGGCCATGACCGCGTAGGTCCCAAGCCACACTGTGCCACCCCCGCTCTAAAAGATACTCTATGATAGGCAGATAACGGCCGCTGTGTTCGGCATAACCGTGCACCCAAAGGATAGTGCCTCGCGCCTCAGACGCGGAAGCAGGGTAATAGGCCGTGTAGAGACGTTCGCCCTCATAGCCGGGGATAGTCTCCAAAAGCACCTGCATAAGGCAAAGGTAGGGGGAGCTAACGGATGGACAGATAGTAGCCTCTGCTAAGGGAAGGAAGGAATTGCGCGAGAGCTGGGTAGCCATAGAGGCTTCCTTTCAGAGGTGGCCTTCCACTCGGACATAAAAACTGCAACGCGGCCACAAATGCCCTCTCTTCCCCCCTGGCGGAAAATACTTAGATGCGACTGGTAACGGGTATTCAGGAGGTTCGTAACGCCCAGGGTGAGCATCTAGGCGTGGCGCCTTAGCCGTAGGTCTCCGTTTATCAGCACATAGCCAGGCGTGGGTATTTCAGATAATGGGAAATCGTATTACACCATTTTGAGACCGAGGCTTTTTTGATGCGAAGAGGAGATGGCCGCGCCCGCCCTGCGGGCGGGCGCGGCCTTACAGCGGCGGCCAGCGCCCTTTGGGCGCTGGCCG
>JAVVHK010000004.1:0-20906 GCA_032249525.1 Bacteroidota bacterium
TTGTTTTGCTGGGGGGCCTTTTTTTTACTTTTTTTTTTCGGGGGGGGGGGGGGGGTGGTCTGGGGGGGGGGGCCCCCCGCGGGGGGGGGGCCCCCCCGCCAAACATCTCTCTCCGTTCACAAGCGAAAGGGCTTGGGGACAGCGCCCCCTGAGAAGCTCCTATAAATCTCCCCGACTATGCCCTTACAGGTAGAAGAGCATTTCGGCGTAGGAGGGTAGCTGGATGGCGCCAGCTGGCAGAAGCTGCTCTAAGGCATCGCAGGCTCTACGCACTCGTTCCATGAGGGGACGCACCCGCTCATAACAAAGCTGAGCCTTCTGATACAAGTCTGAGGCCTCCTCTATAAGAAGCTCTACGCTATCCATTTCTTGCAAGCCCTCGTGCAGCGTCCGAAGATGGCTTTGTATCTGGCGCAGGAGATACTCTTGGGGTTCAGGCGCTGGGAGGTCTGAAAGCAGCTGCTTTACTTGGAGGGCGGATTGGGCGAGGGTATTTTGGTAGTTTATGGCGGCGGGTAAAACGTATTGGAGCACGAGGTTGCGCAGGGTGTGGAGTTCTATGCGCAGGGTCTTGAGGTAACGTTCCAAGCGGACTTCGTACCGGGCATGGAGCTCTGTCTTCGAGAGAATCCCTAAGCGCGTAAAGAGGGCTTGGGTTTGAGGAGAGATATACGCTTGGATAGCTTGGGGGGTGCTGTAAATGACGGGGAGGCCTCGGCGCTTGGCTTCTTCTACCCATTCGGGGCTGTAGTTATTGCCGTCAAAGCGGATGGGGCGACTCTCAATGAAGAAGGCGCGCATGGTTTCAAAGAGGGCTTGTTGGCGGGGTTTACCGGCTTTGAGGGCGGCTTCTACGGCATCTGCAAAGTCATGGAAGGCTTCGGCTACGGCGGCATTGAGGACGATCATGGCGGGTGCACAATGAGCCGAAGCTCCTACAGCCCGCAGCTCAAACTTACTCCCTGTAAAGGCAAAAGGAGAGGTGCGATTACGGTCGGTGTTGTCTTTGAAGACGGTGGGGATTTTGGGGATATTGAGGGGCATGGGTTGCTTTTCGGCGATAGGGGGCTGGGTGGCAGTGGCTTCAATCGTATCTATGGCTTTGGAGAGGGCTTCTCCGAGAAAGACGGAGAGAATAGCGGGCGGGGCTTCGTTGCCGCCGAGGCGGTGCTCATTGCCCGCAGTCGCAAAAGTAGCCCGCAAAAGCGCGGCATGCCGATAAATAGCCCGCAAAATAATACTCAGCACTACCAGGAAGCGGAACTGCTCTTTGGAGGTCTTGCCCGGCGAGAGGAGATTGACGCCGGTGTCAGTGCGCAGAGACCAGTTATTGTGTTTGCCGGAGCCGTTGATGCCGGCGAAGGGTTTTTCATGGAGGAGGGCTGCCAGCCCATATTCCGCCGCCACTCGCTGAATCAGGTCCATTAGCAGCTGGTTATGATCAATGGCGATATTGATATCCTCAAAGGTGGGGGCGCACTCGTACTGGGCGGGGGCAACTTCGTTGTGGCGGGTTTTGAGGGGGATGCCGAGGCGCCAAGCTTCTCGTTCCAGCTTCTCAAAGAAAGAGAGCACCCGGGAAGGGATAGAACCAAAGTAGTGGTCTTCCATCTGCTGGCCGCGGGGCGAAGGAGCCCCAATCAGGGTACGTCCCGTCAAATAGAGGTCCGGCCGCCGCCAGTAAAACTCCCGATCAATCAGGAAAAACTCCTGCTCTACCCCTAAGGTAGGCACCACCCGCCGCACCCCAGGTAAAAAGTACTTGAGTACGCGCAAGGCCGCCGAACTCAAAGCCTCCATGGAGCGCAGCAAAGGAACTTTATAGTCTAAGGCTTCGCCCGTAAAGGAGATATAGACCGAGGGGATGCAGAGGGTACGGCCATAAATGAAAGGAGGAGAAGTAGGGTCCCATGCCGTATAACCCCTGGCCTCAAAAGTGCTACGCAAGCCCCCACTAGGGAAGGAGGAGGCATCGGGCTCCTGCTGAAGGAGTTCACTGCCATTGAGGGCGTAAAGGGGTTTGCCATCTATAACTTCGTAGAGGGCCTCATGCTTTTCGGCGGTAAGCCCCGTAAGAGGATGAAACCAGTGCGTATAATGGGTAGCGCCTCGGTCTTCGGCCCATTGCCGCATCCCATTGGCAATCTCATCCGCTAAGGCCAGAGATATAGGCTCCCCTTCTTCCCACCGACGCAAACCCTCCAAAGCAGAGTCCGACAAATACTGCCGCAAAACTTCTCCTGCAAAAACCAGCTCTCCAAACTCGGACTTTTCTCGGCGAAGGGTTGTTACAGTACCATTACCATTGGCGAGCTTTTCTACTGGGCGCATGGGCAAAGGTAAGGGGAAATAGGCAAACTCAGCTTATAGCTGGCGGGCCTTCTGCAGGGCTTCCAAGAGGCGGTCCAGCTCCGAAAAGCGGGTATAGATATGGGGCGTTATCCGCAGGCCCTGAATACCCTTCCAGTCTATGGCTGTGGTGATGATCTGGTGCTTTTCCAAAAGGTAGTCGGCGAGCTTAGGGGGCTCCCAGCCTTCCATTTGGATGGTGGCGAGGCCGCCTGCCAAGGTGTCAGGGGTTAGGCTGCGCACACCAGGGATTTGAAGGGCTTTTTGGAGCCAGTAGCGCCGAAGAGCTACCAGCCGCTCATACTTGCGCTGCGCCCCAATCGCCTCATGAAAGTCTATAGCCGCAAGAATCGCCTGCTCCACCGGTATAGAGCGCGTACCTAAGTGCTCAAACTTCCGAATGTCGTCGGCCTTTCGGTCAGAAGGCGCCGCAAAAAGCGGCCACACCTCCTGTATCTTCTCCTTGCGTATATACAGGAGCCCCGTGCCAAACGGCGCACACAACCACTTGTGGAGGCTCACGCCAATAGCATCACACCCCAGCTCGGAAAAGCGATATACTAAGTGAGCAAAGCTATGCGCCGCATCTACGATAGTGAAGATACCTCGCCGGCGCGCCTCGGCACAGAGTCGGGTGAGCGGAACGACCTGCCCCGTCCAGTTGATAAGGTGGGTCAGGTGGAGCACGCGGGTTCGGGGCGTGATGGCTTCCAGGTAGGGGCGAATAAGGGCCTCTTCGTCGTCGGTGGGAAGGGGTAGGCGCACCCACCGGACTTTAATACCATCCCGCCTTTCCCGCTGCTGCCAAGCCGCCACCATACTTGGATAATCGCTTTCTGCGGCAATCACTTCGTCCCCCCGCCGCAGGTCTAGCCCAAAAATGACCGTCTCTAAGGCCTCCGTCGTGTTTCGGACAATGGCGATCTCCTCGGGATCAGCCCCCGCTAATTCCGCTAAGCGCTGCCGAAGGAGCTCCTTGCGATCCTGCACACGCCACATGATATAAGCAGGGGCCTCATTAGCAGCCGCCTCCAGACGCCAGAGCACCTCCTGCACCGGCTTAGGATGCGGCGAAACACCCCCATTATTCAGATTGATAAGGGTGGGATGCCGAGGAAACTGGAAGCGCACCCACTCCCAGAAATCCTCCTCAGGCAAATCTCGGGCCTCCTCAAGAGAAAGGTCCCAGCGAGACCGACCTTGGCTCCAAAGACGAGACACCAATATTCCCATAGTCAGCGAAAGAAAACTGCGGCGATCCATCTTATCAAAGTTAGCAGGGACTATCTGGTTCAAAATCCCAGCTTTCGCAGAAAGGAAGGGCGATGGAGAGGTGAGGGGCCGTGTCTTCTTATGGCTTCCTTATGCTGGGGGGTGGGGTAGCCTTTATTCTGGGCCCAGTGGTAATGCGGATAGTGCTGGTGGAGCTCCCGAAGGCGGGCATCCCGGGCTGTCTTAGCTAAGATGGACGCTGCAGCTATCTCTGGGTACAAGGCATCCCCTTTGATGTGGGTTTCTATGCGATATCCCCTTAGGGGGGGTGCATAAGGGCCGTCTATGCGCACCAAAGCAGGTCGCACCGCCAATCGCTCTATGGCTTGCGCCATCCCCCACAGGGTCGCTCGCAACACATTCAGCCGCTCAATCACTTCTACAGGGACTTCCACGATCGCATAGGCCACCGATGCCTCCTGAAGGAGGAGGGCTATTTCTTCCCTTTGGGTGGGGTTTAATGTTTTGCTATCTCGCAGGAGGGGATGCCGAAAACCCGCCGGCAAAATGACCGCCGCTACATAAAGGGGACCTGCTAAGGCCCCTCGTCCCGCTTCATCTACACCTGCTGATAGGTCGCCTCCAGCGAAAGCCGTTCCCATAGGGCTTCGGGGTACCGACTAAAAGCGCTCGCCACGCCGGGCTGAGCCCCCTTTTGAAAGTACAATCGCACTGTCTCCAATACGGCCCGGGCTGTAAAGAGGTAAGCTTGCTCTGTCTTCATCCAGAGCCGCTCTGCGCCGTTTTCGGCTTCCACAAAGAGGAAGCTGGGTGCCGACAGGTCCATTTCGGTGGCGAGGCGGAGCCGCTGCGAAACCAGGATGCGATCTAAAAGCCGAGCCACAGGGGCGATGGCTGTAACTCGTTCCAGAAAAGGTGTCCAACGGCCATAGCGCGGCGGCACCGCCACATAAGTCTCTAACCGCTCTATGGGTTGCCAGGCGGGGAAAGTTTTGAGCTCGGCCAGCGTGGCTGGCCAAAAAAGCCGCTCCCGCCCATCGGGCAAACACACAACCCGAGGCTTTCTCAGGGGGAGGAAGCGTCCACCCTCATAAGCCCAAAAGCCATGCGGGAGCATCCGAAAAGCCGATCGCGCCGTGCCCGCCGAGAAACCCCCATCCGCATAAATACCCAGCCGCAAACGTTTTGCTGTGGGATACTTCCGTAGGTACGTCCAGAGGGCCGCCTCCCCTGCCACCGTATCAAATCCCGCCGCCACAATCACGGCACGCCCTAAGGCCTCATACTGCGCCGCCCGCCCATAAAGCTCCCCAATACTCCGCCACTCCCCACTAATATCCATGTAATCCAGCCCATGAGCCACACACGCCTCCAACCAAGGCCCCTGCGTATCCTCATAGGGACCCGCAAAGTTGACCACCAACCGGATACCCGAAAAATCCTGAGTTTGGACCTTGGCCAGGTCAAAAGCCCGATATGGAAGGCCATAATCCTTAGCCAGCGCCGCAATAGCCTCCTCCCGCCGACCCGCAATCACTAAGGGAGGGATATCTCCCTTTTGCCCCTCCTCAGCCAAAAATCGGAGCAAAATCCGACCTGTCGTTCCATTAGCGCCGTAAAGAAGCCACATAAGCCATCAGTTCGGATAATGAAAAATGGGTATAAACTTGGTCGGCGATGGTATAAAAAAGGCTGCTTTTCTCGGGCTGGTAGCTGGGCAGGGTGCGTCGCCAGGTTTGGAGGGTTTTTAGGAAGGTGTTGAGGGTTTGTAGGGCGGTTTTGGGGGGCTGGTAGGAAGGGCTGATGAGGTGCCAGCCGTTCTGGGGCTTATAAGGGGCTTCGGAGGGGGGGGCAGGTAGAGGCAGCCCGTGGAGACGCTCCCAGGTAGGACCATGCACTAAATAGCCCATCAAACCCCAGCTATCCGGGAAAATAAGCGCAGGCGGCAGGGCCGTAACGTGTAAAACTATCTTTATCTTTGGATATCGCTCCCGTAGCGCCCATAAGCGCCCCTCCCAATCCGCTACAAACCACCCCTCCTCCGTAAAACAATCCACTACCAGCAGCGTCTGCTCCCCTCCATCCAGATACGGCTCCTTCTCCAAAGTGAAGAAGAGGGCTTCCTCAGGGAAAGCCCGGCCTTTTTCAGGAGCGGGCCAGGGCCGAAGAATACGCATACACCGGCGCTCGCCCAATAGAAAGATAATCAAAGCCTTCCTGCGCTAAAATCTGGGGATCATACAGGTTGCGCCCATCAAAGATCACGGGGTGTCGCAGGAGATTTTTCATTTTTTGCCAGTCTGGCTGACGAAATTCGCCCCATTCGGTAAAGATGAGGAGGCCTTCGGCGCCTTCCAAGGCTTCGTAGGGATTTTTAGCGTAGTAGAGGGGCCAATCGGGATGGTCTTTTTGGAGGTTTGGGAGAGCGGCTGGGTCAAAGACCCGCAGCTGCGCCCCGGCGGAAAGAAGTTTGCCTATGACTTCTACGGCGGGGGCTTCCCGAATGTCATCCGTATCAGCTTTGAAGGCCACGCCCCAAACGGCCAGGGTGCGCCCCCTCAGCTGCCCCCGATAATACGCCTCCACCTTTTCCAAGAAATAAGCCCGCTGGGTTTGATTGACAGCGATGGTAGCTTCTACCAGGGAAAGCTGAAGGCCATGCTGTCGGGCTATCGCTGCTAAGGCCCGAGTATCCTTTGGGAAGCACGAGCCCCCAAACCCAATCCCCGCAAAAAGATAGCGCCGACCTATTCGGCTATCCGCCCCCATGCCGAGGCGAACCATATCAATATTGGCGCCCACTCTCTCAGCAAGGCGGGCGATCTCATTCATAAAGCTCACCCGAAGGGCTAAGAAGGCATTAGAGGCATATTTGGTTAGCTCGGCGCTTTCCCAGTCCATGAGGTAAATAGGATTGCCTTGGCGAGTATAGGGCAGATAAAGCTGGCGGAGCTTTTCTGCGACGATGGGATTAGGCGTGCCAATGATAACTCGGTCGGGTTTGAGAAAGTCTTCAACCGCATAACCCTCTCGCAAAAACTCGGGATTAGAAGCCACTTGCACTAAACCGGGCACCCGCTCCTCAAAAAAAGCTTGGAGTTTGCGAGCCGTACCCACAGGGACCGTACTCTTCGTGATAACGATCTTAGGGGTGTGGATAAGGGCAGCCAAAGATTCGGCGGCTTGCCAGAGGTACGATAGGTCGGCATCCCCCCCTGGCCCGGAGGGCGTCGGAAGCGCTAAAAATATGAGCTCCGCCTTTTCCACCAGCTCCTCTAAGCGATCTGTAAAGTGCAGGAGATTTTGACTTTGGCCACGCTGCACTAAGCGGTCCAGCCCCGGCTCGTAAATGGGAACCTCACCCCTTTGAAGGCGAGCTATCTTGGCCCGATCAATATCATATCCTATGACGAAATTACCTGTCTCTGCCAAACCGGCTGCCGTTACCAGCCCCACATATCCCACCCCCATGACTCCAATTTGCATATGCGTGTGTAGCTTTGCAGCAAAGGTACGCAAACTTGTATGCGCTGGGCCCTAAGCTTTCTTTTCTCTTTGCTGTGGGCACAACAAAGCATTCGGGACTCCGCCATTGCCTTTTTTATGCCGGCCATCAGCTACGGAGGCGTATTTCCTATGATGGACTTGGCAGAGAGGTTTGGATACCTCAGTCATATTCAAGCCGAGGCAGGATACAAGTTCAAAAGCCACTTTTACTTAGTGGGGGCAGGTGGAGGGTTGGTGGGCGATCAGGTGCGAGAGCCAGGGCTATTGAACAACTACCTTTCGGCTTCCCTTCAAAAGGCAGGATACATGGGCATGTTTGATGAGAATGGGAAGGTTTTTGCGCCGACGATTCGGGCGGCGGGGTGGTCTGCTCAGCTCAAAATAGGCAAAATCTTTCCTGCGCTTCGTCTGCCCGGTCAAAACCCTAACTGCGGCCCCTTCATAGAAGTGGGAGGGGGTTATCTGCGCCACCGCATCAGCATAGATAAAGCCCGTAGCGACCGGGCCCCCCTCTTAGAGGGAGATTACCTCAAGGGCGTAGATCGCCTGACCGGCGGCTGGGGCTTGATAGAAAGTATCGGCTATCGCTTTTTCAGCAATCGTCTGCTTTTGAACTTCTTCATAGCGGTGGAGGCGGGGCAGTTCTTTACTCGGAGTTTGCGGGGTTGGACTTACGATACGGGCCAGAAGGATACCCGAAAGCGCTCGGATAACTGGCTCAGCGTACGATTGGGGTGGATGCTGCCCCTCTACGAAAAAGCCCCCCTCGACGAATGAGTCTGGTGCGCGCTCTCTACACGCTGGGTTGGCTTTTTGTGATAGGGGCGGCCCCGCTTATAGCCCTTTTTTCGGATAAGTTTCGGCGCTGGTGGAAAGCCCGAAAGGTGTTTTTTCCGGAGCCTCCCCCCGATCGGTTAGTTCTTTGGATGCATTGTGCTTCGGTGGGAGAGTTTGAGCAAGGACGCCCCATCATCGAGTATTTAGCCCAGCGTATAAGCCCCCGGCCCTATGTGGTGGTGACCTTTTTTTCTCCTTCTGGGTGGGAGAGGTACCGGCAAAGCTACTCGTTAGCAGACTGGATAGGGCCTTTACCTGTGGACCTACCCTGGATTATGAAGCGCTGGATAGCCCGGCTCCATCCGGCGGCAGTCTTTTTTGTGCGATATGACCTTTGGCCGAATCTCCTGGAGGTTCTTCGGCGGTACCAAATTCCTACCTATCTCCTATCTGCTCACCTGCGCCCCTACCGAGGCTTACGTTGGAGGTGGCAAAAACGCCTGCTGAGATACTTCCAACATATCTTCACCCAAACAGCCGAAGATGAGGCTTTTCTCCGGAAAGAAGGATTCTCAGCTGTTACCCAGGCCGGAGATAGCCGTGCTCTCCGGGTCAAGCAGATTCGGGAGCAATGGATACCTATTTCGGGCATTCAGGAATGGGTAGGTAACCGCTTCTGCATTGTGGCGGGCAGCGTATGGCCCGAAGATGTACGGTTCTTAGCCCAGGCCTATGCTCAGCTGCGCGGCTTAGACATTCGTTGGATACTTGTCCCCCATGAAGTGCGCCCCAAGAGTATAGAGCAAATTCAGCAGCTCTGGCCTTCCACCCTCTCCCTGTACAGCCAATCGGAATGGCCCGAGCAAAATCATACTTTGGTCATTGACACTATGGGCCTACTGGCCTACCTCTATGCCTATGCGCACGTGGTGTGGGTAGGCGGCGGCTTCGGAGCAGGCATCCATAACATTTTAGAGCCAGCTGTTTACGGCAAGCCTATATTTTTTGGGCCGAAGTATGACCGCTTTCCGGAAGCTGAGGAGCTGATTCAGCTGGGAATTGCGGAAAGCTGTAAGTATCCTTCGGCGTTTTCTAATGCGGTTCGGGCCCTCTTCAAAGACCGCCGTCGCCTGGCCCTGATAGAGGCTAAGGCCGAACGGTACTTTGCTAATCTACCCAACACCAGGGAGCTGGTATGGCAGGTCATTCGTCGAGACCTGGGGCTCTCTGAGGAGGGCGGGTGATGGGGAGTTTTTTCCGTTTAGCTGAAAGGGAGTTATACCATTTCCTTTTTGGGCGGCGGCCAGCGCCCAAAGGGCCTGGCCGCCGCGCTCATCCCCTCTTCACATTGAGAAAGCCTTGGCCTCCAAATGGTATTACATCCCCCCACTCCCTACACCCTCTCTCCCCTTCTCAAGGGGGGAAAGGGTCGGGGTGAGGAGGGATCGTACACCCATGTGCCGTGCCTCTTCGGCGCCCTCCTCGGGACCTTATATCATTTGCAGTCAAAAACCTTCTAAATGGAGAAAGAGGTTTTGGCGGCGGCCCGCCCGGCGGGGGCGGCGCCCCCCCCGGCCGCGCCCCCCCCCCCCCCCCCCCGGGCCCCCCCCCCCCCCGGGGGGGGGCCGCCGGCCCCACAAAATACCACCCACTCGCATTCAGAAACTCTTTGGTATTACCTAAAAGGAAGGTAGGCTTGGTTGGCTAGGGCTAAAGGCGAAGAGAGAAGCACCCTTGAGGTAGGCAAGCAGGTGCGGCGCTGCCCCTCATCCCACCTGATACCGCACCTGAATCAGCGTATCCCACCCCCGGCGCCATTCCCGACTCCCCGGAAACCTCATGAGCAAATACCCCCCACGCACCCACACCGTCCATCGCCGCCCCACCCGCCACCGCACCTGCCCATACCACCGCTGCCCATCCCCATAGTACGCCGGAATATAAAACGTCGTCGGCGGCATCAGCTCATAAGTATAAATCCGCGCATCATAGCTCCCCACCCGAAAAACTACCCACCGCACACTCAGGCTCCAATCAAAATTCGGCTGCCACCGCACATCCTGATAGAATAGATAGCCCCGACTAAAACTTTCCCGCTGGTACCAGCTATACTCCATCCGAGCTTGATAACGCCACTGCTGACTGGGCATGTACATCAGATGGAATCGCACATAAGCGCGCGTGTGGTCAATAAGCCGATAAAAAATAGCCGTATCGCCGGAAATATCATAGGATTTGGTCTCATAACGCAGGCGGGCATAGACCTGTAAGCGGCGATTGGGGCGGTAAGTGATTTGAAAAAGATTCTCATGTCCCACGGTGGGGCCATGAGCCCGATAGCGGTACCAGGGAAAGCGATATAGGTCGTAAAACGCAGTGATTTCCCAGGCATAAGCAGGTTTTATGCGAAGGCCTAAGTAAATGCCTTGCTCATTTTGCAGAGCATAGGGTCTTTCTGCAAAGGTATAACCATAAAAAGAGTGAAAGTTCGGGTCAAAATGACGCACTTGCAAGGCGGCATCCAGATGGGGGCTAAGAGAAGCAATAAAGCCGCTGGTGAAGGCCTTTCCGCCGGAAGCGCTCATAGCAAGTTCGCCAAAGGCATTGAGGTTACCCAGGGTGACATCCCAGAAGGCGCTACCGAGCCGATTTTCGGGGCCTACGAAGTTGTACGCTTGGTAGAAGGCATTGCCAGCAAGGTTCAAAGGAGGGCTAAAGTGTTGGCGCAGGAAAGTGCCCCCCAACGTCGTATAGCGATGTCGGTAGGTCAGGACAGCGCCTTGGGCGGTGTGGAGGAGATTTTTACGGCGGGCCAGCTCGCTTGAAGTTCTATGCAGGCCCGAACTCAAAAGGGTTCGCACAAAAACCGCATCCTCTTCGCTCGTCGTATCTACCCCGACCGTTCCATCTTGATGGAGCTGGGAGTAGAAGGCGATGGCTTCTATGCGGGGGGCGATACGGTAGCTGATAGCGGCCCCGCGCCAAAACTGATACTCATTGACGGAGGTATAGGGTACTAATCCGAAGGCGGGCTGTTTGAGGGTGAGGATGGGGTCGCCTCCTTTGCCGAAGCCGAGGCCCCGCGCCAAAACCAGCCCTTGCCCTACCTGCAAGATATAGTCACCCACGATGAGTTTTTCCAGCCGCCCCAGCCGCCCAATCGCTATGTGCCCACTGAGAAAGTCATAGCCGTAGTACCTTTGAGAAGGGGCCCAGCGTAGCGGCTCGTAATAGTCTTTTTCTCCAATGAGGGCTAAGGAGAGGTAGGGGTTAGCTTGGAGCCACAGGCGTGTGTAGAGGCGATAGGGGTCGCCCTGGGCATGGCGAAGGGTTTCGGGGCTCCACTGCGTGCCATCGCCTCGGAAAAAGAAATTGCGCTGGACCCGCTGGATGATGGTAAAGCGGCTTAGTTCCCGCAGGCGATCTAAGGAAGGCGGGGGAGGCGGGCCACTTCCTAAGTCGTTAGGCGTAGCGGGAGCCACCCGCACAAAGGGCCGTATCTGCCGAATCACGCTTTCTGTAAAGCCCGGCACTGCCTGCAGCTCATAAATGGAAAGGAGCGGCCCATAGCGGGCCTGATGCGCCCGAAGGCTCTTGATAAGCTGGGGCGTCATTCCCGGAATGCGCGCCAGCTCCTGGATGGAAGCTCGGTTGAGGTCTACGGGATGACGAGCCAAATCCTCATACAGATCGCTCAGCTGGGTCCAGTCAATGTCTTCGGGGGCTTGCTCCGCCTGATCTTCCAGCTGAAGCTCATAGGGGGCCGCATCAGCTGTATCGGGTAGGATTTGGGCGCTAATCAGAGTCAAAAGGCCTACACCTAAGACGGCTCCCCTCATAGGGCGGGATAGGTAAAGCCAGCACCAGCCCAGCTTCCAATCGTAGGGTGATACCGATACCCAAAGTCCAGGGCTAAACGTTTGTAGAGTAGGCTAAACCCCCCTCCGATTTGCAAAAGCGGCACAGCTACCCCCAACCGCAAGATCAGGAGGTTTGTAGGCTTATAGCTCAGGCCGGTGTGCACGGACCATGGGCCCCGCTCGCCTTGATGAAACTCCGAAAGCAGCTGGACCTGCGACGAAGGCTCATAAGCTAAGCCTATCCCAAAAGTAGCGGCCCCAGGCAGACGCCCCCAACCCCGCCCCAAAAGATTAAACCCATAGCCGCCTACCCGCAAATGCCGCGAAACCCGCCAAAGCAAACCTATATCGGGCGTTAGCTGCGACACCTGCCCATATTCCTGGAGGTTTGTATGGAGGAGGCGGCCGCGCACGCTAAGGGTGATTTGCCCCTGCAAAAGACGTAAAGCATACCCTACTCCCCCATGCCAGTGGCTTAGCTTATCAAAGCCCCAGTAGTGTCCCAGCACAGACACCGCCTGAAACGTATCTAAACGCACCGAGAGACCAAAAGTATGATAGCTGAGCTCCGGCGCAAGGATATAAAAGGCGCTTCCCGTGGAGAATAGCCAGGGGCTGGCGGGAAAAGCACTGGCGGGGTTGGCCGAAAGAGGATCGCTAACTAAAGCGGCCTGTGTATGGGCTAGACTCAGGAGGCGAGGAACTAAGTACTGGCTCCATAGCGTTAGAGGAAAAAGCCAGAAAAGCCGCATGGTTCTCAAAGATACCGAAAAGCCTTGGGCTGGGGTGGATTTAGCGGCGAGTGTGCGGGGGGTTTCAGCAGTGGCGTGGGGGATAAATCCCGGTCAGGTACAGGTGCGAGAGCTGCGGACGGATGCCGAGCTGTTAGAGGTACTTGGAGAGGTAGGGGAGGTGTGGGTAGATGCGCCGCTGACTCGAGGGGAAGGGCCCTTTCGCACTTGTGATAGGGCGCTGCATCGGTGTGGTCTTTCGGTGATGCCGCTCACTTGGCCCGCCATGCAGAAGCTCTCGCAGCGAGCCCAGACCCTGCGCAGCCAAGCCCCTCACCTTTCCTGGTACGAAACCTTTCCCTGGGCCGTGTATAAAAGCTGGGGCCTCCTTAAAAAAGACCTGCCTCGCATCCAAAAAGCCTTACAAGAGCGTGGTTTCATTACAGACCAACTCTCCATGCATGCGTGCGATGCCATCGCCGCCTGGTGGATGGGCTGGCTCAAACGACACAAAGGCATTCATGCCTTTACCGGCCCCGATGGCACCCTCTGGGTACCCCAATCCCTACTCCCCTCCCCTCCTAAACTCCCAAAATAAACCCCTTCAAGACTGCTAACTTAGGATAGACGCCCATGAGCCGCCATTGACCTTCAGAAAAAAGCGTAGCTGTAAGGAATACACCATCATTTCCACCGACCTGCTAAAACACCGACTTCGCCTACAAAGCCAAGCTAAATAGGATCGCATCACACTATGCACACGCTCCACCCCATGCCTATCAGCTTTCAAAGGCCTTATGCGAATAACGAGGCAAAATAGCCTGATAAGCTTATAAAACCGCTCCACCTTATACCGCCTCCTTTCGCATACCCTCTATCGCTTTCCCCCACCGACGAACCCACTGAATGACCGTTATACCGTTTTGAGGCCGAAGCTTTCTTATTGTACCGGGGGGATCGGCGCCCCCGCCGTGGGGGGGGGCGCGCCCCCGCGGCGGGGGCCCGCGCCCTTGGGGGGGGGCCCGCCGCCCAAAAAGAAAGTTTGTAATGGGAAATGGTATTACATGACTTACCTGCAATATCCACTCTATCCCCCGAAAACTCAGACCCTCCAAGTATAGCTGTAAGACCATTCGCAGAACCTCCGGCGGCTTGACTTGGCCCAGTTTGCTCACCGTAAAGGTGTAATCGCAGGCTTTACATTGGTATCGCTGCCTTCCATTCTTGACAAAGTCCTCACTTCCACACTTGGAGCACGCTTTGACCAGAGACCTATCTCCGCAAAAGTACTAACCATCACTCATAAGTTAGCACTCTCAATCCCTTCTAAATGCGCCGAGACCCCCTCCTCTGCCAGAGCCGCCCCCAAAAGCGCCTTTCTTAAGGGCCTATTATCTCTCGGCTTTTCGTACCTTTGAGAATGCGCCGCATTATCATCGCCATAGATGGCTATGTGGCTACGGGCAAAAGCACCACAGCCAAAGGCGTAGCCGCCCGCCTAAACTACCTCCATATTGATTCGGGAGCGATGTACCGGGCCTTAGCCTGGTATCTTTTAGAAATCGGTCTCCACTCCCCCGATGAAGCCGCTCTCCATCAGGTACTTCAAACCTTTGCCCTTCACTTGGAGCGGGAAGGTCAGGAAATGGTAGTTTATCTCGGGGATAGGCGCTTGACCGAAGAGCTGCGACAACCGGAGGTAGCTTCCTTTGCCAGTGTGATCAGTACGATTCCAGCGGTGCGGCAAAAGATGGTAGCGGAGCAGCGGCGCTTAGGCAAAGGCGGTGGCATCGTCATGGATGGGCGCGACATTGGGACGGTGGTCTTTCCCGAAGCTGAGCTCAAAGTCTTCATGGTAGCGGACTTAGAGGCTCGGGCTCGACGCCGTTATGAAGAGCTTCGCCAGCGGGGCTATCCGGTTACCTTAGAAGAGGTGAAAGCCGAGATTGCCGAGCGGGATCGCCGGGATGAAACCCGCTCCATTAGCCCTCTCCGTCGCGCCCCCGATGCTAAAGTCTTAGACACCACGCACCTCACCATCCCCCAGCAGATTGAGCAGGTGGTGAGCTGGGCCCAAGCTTGTATCTTCGCTCCCCAGCCTTCCTAAAAAATCCTTACTTTCGTCAGGTGCGGCCCCAAGTAACCATCAGTCCGCATTCGGGCTTCTGCTTCGGCGTCGTGTACGCCGTAGAAATGGCCGAGGCTTACTTATCCGAACATCCCTACCTCTACTGCCTGGGGGATATCGTGCATAATGACGAGGAGGTTCGTCGCCTCCAAGCTAAGGGCCTGCGGATCATCAGTCATGCAGATTTACCGAAGCTTTCAGGGGAGACGGTTCTTTTTCGGGCGCATGGGGAGCCTCCCCAGACTTATGAGATGGCTCGACAGTACAACATTCGCCTCCTGGATGCGTCCTGCCCCGTCGTGCTCAAACTGCAAAATCGGCTGCGGGAAATAGACCTACCTCATGTGGAAATTCTCCTGCTGGGCTCGCCGGGCCATCCTGAGGTCATTGGTCTCATGGGCCAAATCTACCAGGCCACCCTCCATCTGGTCACTTCTCCAGACGACGTAGACCGCCTAGAGCTGGACCCGCAAAAGACTATCTACCTCTTTAGCCAGACTACCAAAGCGCCGGCGCTCTTTGAAGCCGTCAAGCAACGGCTCTTAGCCAAACGCCCCGATGCCATCATTGCCGATACCTTGTGCCGTCAGGTTTCCAATCGGGAACCCCACCTTGCGGCCTTCGCCCGAGAACATGATGTAATCCTTTTCGTCGCAGGCAAAAAAAGCTCCAACGGAAAAGCCCTCCTCTCCGTATGCCAGGCCGCTAATCCCCGCACTTACTTCATTTCCAGCCCCGAAGAAATAGACTTTTCATGGCTGGAAGGAGCTCAACGTATAGGGATCACCGGCGCCACCTCTACGCCGCAGTGGCTCATGGAAGCCGTCAAAGCCTATATTGAATCGCACTTTGAGCAGAAAGCTACCGCTACTCCTGCTTAGTAGTGGGCTTTGGGCCCAGATGGCGGGGGGGTGGAGCTATGACTTTATGCGGCTGCCCCCCTCGGCTCGGAGTGCTGCCCTTGGGGGTTTAGCTTATGGAGGCCCTTGGATAGAGCCCGCTGCGCCCTTCCTCAATCCCGCTCTCTTGCGCTCCACGTACCACAATCGTGTCTCCCTGACGGTGCAACCCTACTTAGCGGATATCACCCATGCTACCCTCACTTATGCCCGCCACTGGGAGGGCGTGGGCACCTTCTGGAGCGGCCTGCAATATCTAAACTATGGCACCTTGCGGGCCACCGACGAGCTGGGAAACCCCTTAGGAACCTTCCAAGCCCATGAAGGCGTCTGGGCAGGTGGCGCCATGCGCTCCTTCGGCCGATGGCAAGTCGGCATGAACCTCAAAGTCCCCTTCTCCACCATCACCATAGACCGCTACCGCCGCATCGGCCTCGGCACCGACATCGGCGTCCTATACGAGGATACTACCCACGGCCTATCGGCTACCCTGGTCTTATGGAGCTTAGGAACCGAACTCTACCGACCAAACGGACGGCCTTTTGCCCAGCCCTTCCCCACCCAGCTCCAAGCCACCCTCAGCTATAAACTCCCCCACGCCCCCTTCCGACTGCACCTGGGAACTATCCACTTAGAACGTTGGCGCTTAGCCGTTAATGACCCCCTCCAGCCCATCCAGTATGATATCAGCGGCAATCCTATTCCCCCACCCCCACCCCGCTGGACCGAACACCTATTCAGACACCTCATCGGCGCCGTGGAAATAGAATTCTCCCGTGCCTTCGTAGGCCGATTCAGCTACCACTTTCAGCGGCGGCGCGAACTCTCCCCCCGAGGCTCCACCGCCTTGGGCGGCATCAGCCTGGGCATCGGCCTCCACCCCAAAAAATGGGGCCTGGATTATGCTTACTCGCTTTTCTTTCGGCGAGCCGCCACCCATACTTTCACCTTGTGGGTAAGTCCTTTCCGCTCGGCCCCCCATGGCGGCTCATGAGGAGGTATTAGCCCTCATCGCTCTCACCCAAATAGAGGGCGTAGGAGGCCGACTCTGTAGGCGACTTCGCGAGCGATGGGGAAACCTCACTGCCTTCTGGGAGGGAGCCCCCTTACCTCCCGCCCTCCAAAAAGAACCAATAGACCGAGCCAGCCTCCGCATCCAGGCCGAAACCATCGCCACCACCTGCGAAAAATACCGCATTGAGATCATCCCCTTTTGGAGCGAACGCTTCCCGTACCTTTTACAGCATATTCCGGCAGCACCGGCTATTTTGTACCGGCGGGGTAGCCTCACAGACCTTTCCCGACTCTCCGTGGCTGTCGTAGGCACCCGGAAACCCGACAGTTACGGGCTTCAAGCGACGGAATTCTTCACAGAAGCTCTGGTGGAGGCAGGAGCTGTCATTGTGAGCGGCTTAGCCTATGGTATTGATGCCAAAGCTCATCAGACGGCCCTCGCAAAGGGCGGTCTCACTATAGCCGTCTTAGCGCATGGACTGGATGTGGTTTATCCCCCCTTACACAAACCGCTGGCAGAACGTATTTTAGCTCAAGGCGCCCTCCTCAGTGAATACCCGCCCGGAGACACCCTCCATCCCATGCGATTTCCCCATCGCAATCGCATCATCGCTGGGCTGAGCCACCTCACGCTCGTTGTCCAATCCGGCCTTCCTGGCGGGGCTTTAACCACGGCTCGGGCAGCCTTCGCCGCAGACCGGCCCGTCTTCGCCGTGCCCGGACCTATCTTCTCCCCCCTCTCCCAAGGATGCCATCACCTCATCCACGAGCAAATAGCCCAAATCGCCCACAGCCCCGCCGCCCTCCTCGCCGAGCTCAAAACCCAAGCCGAACGTCTCCACTTCCCCATACCCTCCCAAAAAGCACCCACTAACCCCTACCCCCAAACACCCCTCTTCGACGACCCCCTCGACCAAGCCATCTACGAAGCCATCGCCTCCGGCATCCACTTTCTGGATGAGGTAGCCGCCAAGGTACAACGCCCCATCCAAGAAGTAACTCAACGCATCGTCTTCTTAGAAATTGAAGGCTGGCTCGTCCAAGAGCCCGGCAATAAAGTCCGCCTGGCTAAAACTCCAAGTGCCAAATCTTGATTATTCCATCGTCTCCCCCCGAAGCTAACACCTCCTTATCAAGCCACCGCAAGGCATTGACGCTTCGCTGATGGCCAGACAAAGAAAGCACCCGCTCTCCCGTAGTCGTATCCCACAGGTGAATCCGCTTATCCCGGCTGGCCGTAGCCAACCACTTACCTGTGGGGTGCAGGGCTAATGCATTCACCGCTCGCTCATGGGCCTGCCAAGCCGTGCGCAAAGTCCAGTCTTCCACATTCCATGCATAAAGCCAACCGGATTGTCCTCCCACCCACAAAGTGTCTTCATCAAGGGACACCGCCAGACTAAAAAGCGGCTGCTTTTCTACGGGGAGTTTCTGTATGATTTTCCGGCTTTGTCGGTCTATAATGTAAGCCACTCCGTCTCGTCCTGCACAAGCAAACAGTTTCCGCTTGGGTAAAGGTACAAAACCCCGAAGCCCGGCTTCAGTAACTTCCACGCTATCCGTGGGTTTAGCCAGTGCCGTGTCCCAATACCAGAAAAACCCGTCTTTCCCCGTACTCCATCCTTCCAGATCGGTAGGGTGAGACTGGATGCCCATGACAGCGGCCTGATGAACCTGAATAGCCCCTAAGAGCTTTTTCTCGTAGGGTTTGAGGGCATAGATGAGGCCGCTGGTTTGTCCGACCAATAAGGTTTGAGTTTGAGGCACATACCGCAGGGCATAAATGGCCGTCGGGGTTCGGGCTACCGCTAAGGCTTCCTTACCGCTAATGCAAGACCATAAGGCTACAATCCCATCCGCTCCCGCGGAGTAAAATAACTTTCGCTCATAATCACATTCCAACGCATAAATGGGCCCAGTATGCCCCACCAGGTCCCACACACCTAAAAGCCGCACAAGCCCTTAAACAATATTGAGCGGCGGCTTACCATCTTACTTTGGGGTGGGACTCGGGGGGGGAGGGGAAGGGTAGCTAAGGCCCTATAAGTGTGATCAGGGTCAAGCGCAGGTTTTAGGGGAGTTCTTCCACCCATAGGGTTTCGGCGAGGGAAGGGGGTATCCAGAGGATTTGGTTGTTGTATTCTACGAGGTGGATGTGGTCTACGGGCAAAAGGCGCAGGTGCTTGAGGGTTTGGCCGACTTTTAGGCCCAAGAGGTCGGCTGCTTCGCGTAGGTCGCGAGCTTCAGGAAGTCGGCGAATGAGGGCCCTCTGATTGGCCGCTAGTCGGCTAAGGGGTTTCCAGGGCTCCTCCGAGAGAATGGCCGGTATCTCATCGCCGTGGGGGTCTCGGGCCGGACGCCCCAAAAAAGCATACAGCCGCTCCGTAAACTCATCATCACTGAGGTGTTCTAACTTTTCGGCTAACTCATGCACGCGCTCGCCTGTGTAACCCAAGACCTGAGCCACAAAGGTCTCCCAAATCCGGTGACGTCGCACTATCTGCGTAGCCAAACGTTCACCCTGCGGCGTAAAACGTACCCCCTTGTAGGGCCTGTAGGTCAAAAGGCCCTTTTCGGTTAGCCGACGAGCCATCTCCGTCACCGAAGGCCCACTCGTACCCAGCGCTTGCGCCAGTACTTGCATAGGCACTTCGGCTTGGCTACCCCCATGATGCCAGATCGCTTTGAGGTAGTTTTCCTCGGCAGGACTAAGCACTAAGGACGAAAGTACACATAAAAGCGCAAAGCCATAGGCTAACGCACGCGTACCTTTGGGGGCATGGCAGAGATTTGGGGTTTAGCCGCTATTGTGCTGATGGAGGTGGTCCTGAGTGTAGATAATGTGCTGTTTTTGAGCCTGATCGGGCTACGCCTTCCCGCAGAAAAGCAAAAGACCCTTTGGCGATTGTGGCTTTTGTGGTCGCCTCTCTTAAGGGTGGGCCTTTTGGCGCTTCTCCTCACGATTCTGAGAGTGGAGGGAGTGGCCCTCTCGTATGGAACTCTATCGCTTACTTGGCGAGGCGTGCTCCTGAGTGTAGGGGGACTCTTTCTGATGTACAAGGCGGTACGCGAGCTTTATCACCACATAGAACCCGTGCAAAAGTCCCTGCGCCCCTCTGTGAGCTTTTGGACGGTGTTAGGTCAAGCGTTTTTGGTTGATCTGGTGTTTTCGGTGGATTCGGTACTGACGGCCGTAGGTCTGGCTCGTAAGCTGTGGGTAGCAGCGGCTGCCGTCGTAGCTTCCATCCTCGTGATGGCCTTAGCAGGTCAGGGGATTCAAGCTTTTATCCAACGTCATCGGAGTTTTCAGGTGCTGGGCTTGGCTTTTCTTTTGCTGATAGGGTTTATGCTGTTTGTGGAGGGTATTCATGTAGAGGTGCCGAGAGGCTATGTGTATTTTGCCATGTTTTTTGCTTTTGGCGTGGAGATTTTGCAGCTCTGGATACAAAAGCGGGAGCAGTTACAAAAGGTCTCTGAGCGGGAATGAGGGGTATTTTAGCGGAAGGCGTCGGTAAGGTGATAGATTTGGGGGGGCTGGGTTAGGCGGATAGCCAAGATGTCTATGCGGCCGGGGTACTCTTCGTACTCGGGATGCTGGTGGTAGAAAGCGGCTATGGCTCGGCGTAAGCGATTCTGTTTGCGCTGTGTGATGGTGGTTTCGGCTTCCCAAGGTACGAAGGGCGAGATAGTTCGCACCTCTACAAATACCACCTCATCCCCATCTCGGGCAATTAGGTCAATCTCATGGCTGCCTCTGCGCCAGTTTCGGTAAAGGAGGGTCCAGCCTTTCTGCTCTAAGTAGGAAGCGGCAATATTTTCGCCAAGGGTGCCTTTATTCATGAGGGCGCAGGCGCCGCAGCTCCTCAAAGAGCTCCTTCTCTCGGGGGGAGAGGTTTTTCGGTAGGCGAACCTGGACTTTAAGGTAAAGGTCGCCGGGGGGTTGGGTAGGCCAGCCTTTACCAGAGAGGCGGAGCGTGTGGCCGTTGGGGGTTTCGGGAGGAATCTGCAAGCGCAGCCGCTTCCCGTCTAAATGCACAAACTCCACTACCCCACCCAAAAGAGCCGTATACAGCGGCACCTCTAAGTCCGCATAAAGATTATTCCCTTCTAAGCGAAAGCGCGGATGCGGCTGCACATCTAACTGCACCACAATCTCGCTGCCAGAACTTTTTCCCCGCAGACGTACTTGGGTATTCGGCTTGAGTCCGGGTGTTAAAGGAACCTCCACGATTTCCGTACCTATGTTGAGCGTCTTCTTAGTGCCCGTGTAGAGTTCTTCCAGGGTTACGGGCATGCGCACTTTCAAGGGGCGGCTGGTATGCCAACGCCCCTGCCTCAGAAAGTCTTCGCCAAAAAACATGCGGAAAAAGTCCGAAAAGCCGCTAAATACATCCCCTTCTGGACCCCA
>JAVVHK010000005.1:0-19768 GCA_032249525.1 Bacteroidota bacterium
CTTACCGGCTGCGGTATCATCAGCCGCCTTTGAGGCCAGACTCCGTGGGCTACACGGCAGCCGAGCGGTGGCGCCTTTGGAGGGGTAGATGGGTCATAAGGCTATTTATCTGGCTTCTCTCAGGCAAAGAGTCTATTGGCGAGCTCTTTCGGCGACTTAAGAGGGGCCGTAAACCTCGCTCGGGATCGGCGCGTAAGGAGATGGGATCAGCGCATAAGAGGATGAGAACGGCGCATAAGAAGATGAGATCGGGGCCTGAGAAGGTGGGATCAGGGCATAAGAAGGGGGTATTAGATCTCTTTATTGCCATATTGTAGGCCTTTCGGGGCCTTCAGCTGGTGGTCATGCGGGGGAGGGCGGGAGAGGAGCGGAGAAGCCTTGCTACCCAGCGCGCATAAGAGGAGGTAGCGAGCTGCGTCCTCAGGGCATTTAGCCAGCTGAGTAGGGTTTGGAGAGCTTTGATAGTGCGCATAGAGTTGAGGAAAGTTTCCGATAGATATATACGGAGCTGGGAGGGGGATGGGTTGCGGTGGGGAAGGGCGGTTTGTGGTAGCTTTGTGAGGTGCTATCGGCGGCAGAGAAGGCGCAGCGGGTGCTTCAGGTTTTGGAGGGTTGGTACGGGGCGGCTACGACCGAGCTGCGCTATCGCAATCCGTATGAGCTGGCGGTGGCGGTCGTCCTTTCGGCCCAGTGCACCGATGTCCGGGTCAATCAGACGACACCGGCCTTTTTTGAGCGGTTTCCGGACTTTGAGACGTTGGCTCGGGCTGAGCCCGAGGAGGTTTTCCCCTACATTCGCTCTATTTCGTATCCGAATAGCAAGGCGCAGCGGTTGGTGGCCTTGGCCCGGGCGGTGATGGAACGTTATGGAGGGAAGCTTCCGGAGGACCCGGCGGAGCTGGCTACGCTTCCGGGCATTGGGCGCAAGAGCGCCAATGTGATTGCGTCGGTGCTTTTTCAGGCGCCCGTGATTGCTGTGGATACGCATGTCTTTCGGGTCAGTCGGCGCTTGGGGCTGGCCAAGGGGAATACGCCAGAGAAGGTAGAGCAGGAGCTGATGGGGGTCATTCCGGCATCCTACTTGGGGCAAGCGCACCACTGGCTGATACTCTTTGGGCGGTATCACTGTTTGGCTCGGCGGCCCAAGTGCGGGGAATGTCCCTTTACGGAGTTGTGCGATTGGTATCAGTCCCAGCTTTCTGGGGCTGGCACGCCGGAAGTTTCAGGCGAGGGGGCTGATGGGGAAGTGGGAGAGGTGGAAAGGGCCGTATCGGAACGGCGACGGCGGCGGGGCCCTTCCCAGCGTCAAACCCAAAAAGGCCACTAAGCATGGGCGTCATCGTGCTTTTGAGTGGGGGGCAGGATTCGGCGACGGCGGCCCTGTGGATGCGCAAAAACTTGGAGGGGCCGTATGTGGCGATAACTTTTCGGTATGGGCAGCGGCATGTGGTGGAGTTAGAGGCGGCGCGAGCGGTGGCGGAGGCGCTGGGCATAGAGCAGGTGATTTTGGATATAGGGCCGTTGTGGGGGCTTTTAGAGGTGGAGTCGGCGCTCACCAGTGAAAAAGAAATCAAGGTAGTAGAGGGAGGCCTTCCAACGACCTTTGTGCCCGGGCGCAATCTGGTATTCTTGCTTTTAGCGGCGGTGTGGGGGTATCCGAGGGGGTATCGGCACCTGGTGATTGGGGCTAATGAGGTGGATTACAGTGGCTATCCGGATTGTCGGGGGCCGTTTTTGGAGGCGGCGCAGCGGGCGATTAGTTTGGCGCTGGACGAGCCCTATTGGGTGCATGCGCCGTTTTTGCGGTGGAATAAGGCGGCCCTATGGCGGTATGCGGCGGAGGAGGGCGCGCTGGATTTGATTCGGGAGAAGACCCATACGTGCTACCGGGGTGTGCGGGAGGTGCTTCATCCTTGGGGGTATGGGTGTGGGGTGTGTCCAGCGTGTGAGCTAAGGCGACGCGGGTATGAGGAGGCTTTCGGGGCAGGCGCGGCTTAGTGTAACTTTGCCTGCATGACACCAGAGATACAGTCCATCCTGAAAGACGCCGAAGAACACATGAAAAAATCCTTGGCCCATTTTGAGGAGGTTTTGGGGAAGGTTCGGGCTGGGAAGGCCTCGCCGGCATTTTTAGAGCCTGTGCGGGTAGATTATTATGGGGCACCCACACCCATCAAGCACATTGCGACGATTGCGGTGTCCGATAGCCGGACGCTTTTAGTGCAGCCCTACGAACCCAAGATGGTCAAAGCCATAGAAAAGGCTATAGCCGAGGCCAACTTGGGCCTTCAAACCGCTACGGATGGGAATGTCCTGCGCGTGATTTTTCCACCGCTGACGGAAGAAATCCGAAAGAAGCTGGTCAAGCAAGTGCATGAGTTAGCCGAAGAAGCCCGGGTAGCTATACGCAATATTCGCCGCGACCGCCTGGAAGAGCTTAGACAGCTCGGGAAAAAAGGAGTCGCCGAGGACTTTGTCAAGCGAGGTCAGGAAGAGCTGGATAAGCTCACGAAAAAGTACATAGATCAAGTGGATCGCTTAGCGGAGGCGAAAGAGCAAGAACTGATGACCGTCTGATGGCCCGGATCCTGGTAGTGGATGATGATCCGGATATTCGGCAGACGCTGGCGGAGATATTGGGGTATGATGGGCATGTGGTGGAGGTAGCGCGGGATGGCATAGAGGCTCAGCGCCTTTTGGAGAAGGTGGCGTTTGATATTGTGCTATGTGATGTACGGATGCCGGGGAAAGACGGGATGGAGCTTTTGGACTGGGCGAAAAAGACGCGTCCGGATGTGGAGTTTATTATGCTTTCGGGGCATGCCACTATTGAGACGGCGGTGGAAGCGACGAAGAAGGGGGCATTTGACTTTTTGGAGAAGCCGCCAGACCTTAGCAAGTTGGAGATATTGATTCGGAATGCGACGGAGAAGCGGCAGCTGGTAGCTGAGAATCGGGCTCTTACGCAGAAGGTTTTGAAGGTGCGGGAGATTCTTGGGGAGTCGGAGGCGATTCAGCGGGTGCGGGAGATGATAGATCGGGTGGCGCCGTTGGATGTGCGGGTGCTGATTGAGGGGCCGAGCGGCAGCGGAAAGGAACTGGTAGCCCGGTGGATACACCTTAAAAGTAATCGGGCTAAAGGGCCTTTTGTGGATGTGAATTGTGCGGCTATACCGAGTGAGCTGATAGAGAGTGAGCTTTTTGGGCATGAGAAGGGGTCTTTTACCCATGCGATAAAGCAGCATATTGGGCGGTTTGAGGAGGCGCAGGGGGGGACTTTATTTTTGGATGAGATTGGGGATATGCCTTTGGCGGCGCAGGCGAAGGTTCTGCGGGTGATTGAGGAGGGCAAGATTCGGCGGGTGGGGGGCGAGAAGGATATTACGGTCAATGTGCGGATAGTAGCGGCGACGAATAAAGACCTACTGGCGGAGATAGAGGCGGGGCGGTTTCGGGAGGATTTGTATCATCGGCTAAGTGTGGTGGTGATAAGAGTTCCGCCTTTGCGGGAGCGGGTGGAGGATATTCCGATTTTGGCGCAGGCGTTTTTGGAGGAGGTTCTGGCGGAGTACAAGCTGCCTCCTAAGGTTTTTACGGCGGGGGCGTTGGAGGCGCTTAAGCGCTTACCTTGGCCGGGGAATGTGCGGGAGCTGCGCAATGCGGTGGAGCGGCTGGTGATTTTTGCGGGGCCCGAAATCACGGTGGAGGATGTAGGGGCTTATGTCGTACCTGCTTGGGCACGCCGGGAAGAAAACAAAACCCTCTCCCCCTCCATACCCTTGGAAGGGAAAAGCTTGGAGGAGTTTCTGGACGAGATGGAACGTCAGTACTTACTGCATCACCTAAGGCAGCATGACTTTAACATCACTCGGACGGCGGAGGCTTTGGGGATGCAGCGGACCAATCTTCATGCTCGGATGAAGCGGCTGGGTATTCGGCGAGAAGATTATGTTTGAGGCATACATATATGATGCGGTGCGCACTCCCCGTGGACGGGGTAAGAAAGAAGGTCGTCTTCATGAGGTTCGGCCTGTAGAGCTGGTTCGGCAGCTTATTCAGGCGATCTTGGAACGTCATCCGGGTTTGCCGCCGGAAGCGATAGAGGATGTGATTTTGGGGTGTGTTACGCAGGTAGGGGAGCAGGGGTCTAACTTGGCGAAGATTGCGGCGCAGGCAGCGGGTTTGCCGGAGAGTGTGGCGGGGGTAACGCTAAATCGGTTTTGTGCTTCGGGTTTGGAGGCGGTCAATCAGGCTGCGGCCTATATTCGGGCGGGGGTAGGGGAAGCTTTTTTGGCGGGGGGAGTAGAGTCTATGAGCCGCGTGCCTATGGGGTCGGATGGAGGCGCCTGGTATTTAGATCCCCAGGTGGCATTTGAGGGGCATTACATTCCGCAGGGGGTGGCGGCAGACCTGATAGCTACTTTGTATGGGTATAGTCGGGAGGTGCTGGATGAATTTGCCGTGCGGTCTCATCGGCTGGCATGGGAGGCGACCGAAAAGGGCTATTTTCGGAAAAGTTTAGTTCCCGTGCGGGATGTGTTGGGGCGGGTGATACTCGATCGGGATGAGAATATTCGGCCGGATACGAGTGTGGAGAAGCTGGCGGCTTTGGAGCCGTCGTTTGCGTGGATAGGGCGAGAAGGGGGCTTTGATGCCGTGGCCCTTCAAAAGTATCCAATGGTAGAAGCGATTCAGCATGTGCATCATGCTGGGAATTCATCGGCGATCGTGGATGGAGCGGCGTTGGTGCTTTTGGGAAGTGAGGCGCTTTCTAAGCGCTATGGGCTGAGGCCTCGGGCCCGGATAGTGAGCTGGGCGGTGGTAGGGACAGAGCCGACGATTATGCTTTTGGGGCCGGTGCCAGCCGCCCGTAAGGCGCTAAGCCGAGCAGGCCTCTCCCCAGACGATATAGACCTATATGAGGTCAATGAGGCATTTGCGGTAGTGCCTCTGCGCTTCAAAGATGAGCTTGGAATACCCTTAGAGAAAATAAATGTGTGTGGGGGGGCGATCGCAATGGGGCATCCCTTAGGAGCTACAGGAGCGATGCTGGTGGGGACCCTTCTGGACGAGCTGGAGCGGCGCCATCTGCGATATGGCTTGGCCACCTTGTGCGTAGGAGGCGGCATGGGCATAGCGACAATTATTGAGCGACTCTGAAAAGTTTATGATTCTCTCCCTAACTTTGCAAGGTATGTTTAGGCAAAGGTGGATAACGGCTGGGCTGATAGGGCTATTTATCTCAGCCTGCGGCCCCAAAGACCTCATCAACAAGACCAAGTACGGCGGCAAAACCTATAAAAATACCTGCGCCACCTTCAAGAAAGATTTACAGGCCACGCTGGATGCCAACAACGATCCCACCACCCTTCGAGTCGCGGAGTATGATAATAGCCAGTTTGATCCGCTTTTTGTGGAGCCCGGGCAGTTTATTCAGGCTAATGACACGCTATATTTTCGGTTGGCTAACGATTTAGAGTATGGCAAATACCTTCAGAAGGGGGTGGCGATTATAGTGCGGGTGGATTATGCGGCGCCGCCTCAGCTCGCTAACCAAGAAGCCGACCCCCAAGGCACAGTGGGAGAGCTTATCATCACCGAAGCGTACTATAAGGCCAATAGTCAGCCGTTTTTCATATACAAGGTGCCTTTGGGAGGGAAGAAGTTGGATGGGAAGCAGGTTAGTCTTTACTTTTCCATCGTCAAACTTGACAAAAATGGTAAGATAGTGAAGGTTTATTGCGACTCTCGGAAGAATCCGTTTGGTCCTACATCCCCTGCTTGTTGTACGGCGCAGCCGTGGGCACAGGTACGAACGGGCCTTAAAGCGTCCCTACCCGACTTGCCGATTCGGGATGAGCAATATCGGTATGAAGGCTTCGAAGGAACGCTGGACCTGATTTTCCCCATTGCCTCTACAAAGTTCAACAAGAAAGAGCTGACAGATGCTATCATGCAGTATGTGATGAAGTATGAGCAAATGGGGTATCAGGTCCAAGCGATTCAGATAGATGGGTATGCTTCGCCTGATGCCCGGGTAGAGTTTAATCAGCGTTTGTCTCAGGGCCGGATGGAGGCTGTGGCGGAGGATGTAAAGAAGAATTTTGTGGAGCGCATCGGCCGTGATATCCCTGTCCAGGGTGCAGGGAGAGGCGAAGACTGGGAGCGCTTTGAGATTCTGGTGAAGACGGCGGACTTTACCGAGGAAGAACGGGACACCATCTTGAAAATAAGCGCAAAACCTATTCATGAGGACGAGCGAGAAAAAGAACTCCGAAAGCTGCCAGCTTGGCCCAAGATTCGGGAAAAGGTCCTACCTTTCTGTCGGCATGCGCTGGTTACTTTCTCTTTCACCTATGTGCCGGATAAGATGTATGTGGAACGTTACAATGCTCCTTTGCCGCTTTTGGCTCCTGAGCTTTACAATGTAGCGACGAAAACTTTTATTATCAGTCGGTTTCGTCCGGGGGTGGACGCCCGCCGTAATCTGAGTATCCTAAACACGCTCATAGATACGAGGGGCAACCGCACGGCGAACCTCTTAGCGATGCGTTCTACTTATCACTTTGCGCTCAACGACCTCAAAAGTGCTGTGCGAGACATAGAAGCAGCCGCCAGCCTGGACCGAAGTAATCCTATTTACAACATAGCAGCGCTGGCTTACCGCACTCAAGGGATTCATGAGGTATCGCGGGAGGAGGCTATTCAGATGTTGGAGCGGTATAACGACCTCATTGCGCGCATGCCGAATGATCGCTCGCTTTACATCAATCGGGCTATTGTGATGGACTATATTGGGTGGCTGTCGGGGGCGATTGCCGATAACACCAAAGTGATTTCCGAGGATGGGCGATTAGCAGTGGCTTACAATAATCGGGGGGTTTCTTATATGAAGGCGTTACGGCTTTTGGAGGCGGAGGCAGACTTTCAGCAGGCGCTGTCACTGGATCCGAACTTAGCCGAGGCGCATTACAACTTATCGCTATTGTATGCGTACAAGGGGTATCCTGATAAGGCGGCGCAGCATTTTGAGCGGGCGGTGGCGCTTCAACCGGCTTTCAGAGGGGAGCTGAACTCTAATCCGGTGTTTCGGGTGGTGCGGGATCATCCGCGCTTTGGGCGGTTTACTTCGGGAGGATGAGGGTTGTGGGGGCTGGCGGCGGCGCCAAAGGCACCGCCGCCAGCCCAAAATAAATACCCACCAATTTTGTTTAGCTTCGCATCATGGAAAAGGTAAGTCTAGCGGAGCAGGTCCGCCCCGAGTTTTGGCCCAAGCATCAGAAAGCCCTTTACAAGCGCTTAGAGGACAAGCACACGATGGTGGAGATTGATGAGAGCGACCCCCTCTCCACCCGAGTCGTGCTCAACATGGGCCCTCAACATCCCGCCACCCATGGCGTGCTTCGCGCCGTGCTCCTCTTAGACGGCGAAAGGATCGTCAAAGCCGTAATTGACATCGGCTATCTCCACCGCGGCATAGAAAAAATCGCCGAATACAAGACCCCCCAAGAGTTTATGCCTTATACCGACCGCATGGACTACCTTTCCCCCTACTCCAATAATGTCGCCTGGTGTTTAGCTGTGGAGAAGCTCTTGCAGATAGAGGCGCCGCCCCGAGCCCAGTACATCCGAACGATCGCCTGCGAACTGGCCCGCATCTCCTCGCACCTTCTGTGGCTGGGAACCATGGTCATGGACGCCGGCGCCGTCTCTATGTTCCTCTGGACTTTTCGGGAGCGGGAAAAGATTTACAGCATCTTTGACAAGCTGGCGGGGGTGCGCTTTACCGTGAGCCACTGTCGGATCGGGGGCGTTCAGTACGATATTACGGAGGAAACCGTGAGCATGATCAAAGCATTTGTCTCTAACTTTTACAAGGAACTTCGGGATTGGCGGCGCCTGCTGGATAAAAATCCGATTTTCTTGCGTCGGGTGGAGGGTATAGGAGTGATTTCCAAAGAGGATGCCATAGCGTATGGTTTTACAGGGCCGAACCTGCGAGCTTCGGGCGTGCCTTATGATGTGCGGCTGTACGAGCCTTACCTGGTGTATAACGAGGTAGATTTTGAGGTGCCTATTCGGACGGAGGGGGATATTTTGGCGCGGTACCATGTGCGCATGGCCGAAATGGAGCAAAGTGCCCGCATCATTGAGCAGCTTTTGGCCAAACTCCCTAAGGGGCCCATCCGCCTGGACAACGCCAAGTACGCCTATCCCTCCAAGGATGAGGTCTATTTCTCTATGGAGGGGATGATTCATGACTTTATGATGACGGACACGGGGCCTCGGGCACCAGCAGGGGTAGAAGTGTACCATGCTATTGAGGCCCCTAAGGGCGAACTGGGCTTCTACATTTACTCAGATGGGACGGGCATCCCGTGGCGCGTCAAAATCAAGTCTCCCTCCTTCGCCAATATTCAAGTTTTGGAAAAGCTCCTAGAAGGAGCCATGGTGTCGGATGCTGTATTGCTGATTGGCTCTGTGGACCCTGTCCTTGGGGAGGCGGACAAATAGGGTGGAAAGGGCTTGAAGGGGCGTTTATGTGTGGGGTAGCGGGGTATTATTTGTGGGAGGTAGGGGGGGAAAAGCCAGACTTGGGCTTAGCCTGCCGGCTTCTGGGGCATCGGGGACCCGATGCGCAGGGCGTGTGGGTTTCTCCCAATGGACGAGTGGGCTTAGCGCATACCCGCCTAAGCATCCTGGACCTGAGCGCAGCGGCCCACCAGCCCTTTCACTTGGAACACCTCCACTTAGCGTACAACGGAGAGGTATATAACTTTCAAACCTTAGCCGCCGAAGGCCGATACCCCCTCCGAACCCGCAGCGACACAGAAGTGATCCTGTGGGCTTATCGGGAGCACAGGGAGGAGATGCTAAGGCGCTTGCGGGGGATGTTTGCTTTTGCGCTGTACGATGAGGCTGAGGAAAAGTGCCTCCTGGTGCGAGACCTCTTCGGGATCAAGCCCTTGTATGTAGCTCAGCGGCGAGAGGGACTCTACTTTGCTTCGGAGCTTAAGGTGCTTCGGGCATGGCTACCTGACCTTGCAGTGGAGCCCTTGGCCATTGCGCTGTACCTGCACTTAGGGTTTATCCCTGCACCCCTCACGCCGTACAAGGGCGTCTATAAAGTGCGGCCCGGGGAAGTGTGGACGGTAACTCGCTGGGGTTTGGTGAAGCGGCTTTACTACTCAAGGGAGCGGCTGTGGAGAGAGGAGCCTTTGCCCCTTTCGTGGGAAGCAGCCGTGGAGGCGGTAGAAGAGAAACTTCGTTTAGCCGTTCGGTCGCACTTAGTGAGCGATGTGCCCGTAGGGCTATTCCTCAGTGGCGGGACGGACTCGTCGCTGGTAGCGGCTTTTGTCAGAGAAACGGGCCAGGAGATACAGGCCTTTGCTATCGGGTTTGCCGAAGCCAAGTACAATGAGCTTCCCTATGCGGAAGGCGTAAGCCAGGCGCTGGATATTCCCCTTCAGAAGGCTGTGCTCTCCTTAGACGAAGCGCTACCCCTACTTATGGAAATGCCCCGGTGGTATGATGAGCCTTTTGGGGACTATTCGGCGGTGCCGACTTATTTGGTGTCGCGTTTGGCCGCTTCGCAGGTGAAGGTCGTTCTGGCGGGGGATGGGGGGGATGAACTCTTTGGGGGCTATCGGCGGTATGAGCTAGCGCGAAAGCTTCGGGTCTTTTCTCGGCTTTTGCCGGCGTGGGGAGAAAGGGTGGCTCCTTATATCCCCTCTCGGAAGGCGCGGCGGCTCTTGCGCCTTTTAGGTAAATCTGAGCCTACTTTTCAAAGTCATCTCTTTTCGCAGGAGCAGGATGCTTTTAGTTGGGAAGAGGTGGAGGGGTTGGGTTTTTGTGGAGGGGAGGAGGTGCGATGGCTTTTTGAGCGGGACCATCTTCCTGAGAGTTCGTTTTTGGCGCAGGCGGCGTGGGAGTTTCTCTACTACTTACCCGAAGACCTTCTGATGAAGGTGGATCGGGCTTCTATGCGGCATAGTTTGGAGGTGCGGGTGCCGCTTTTGGACCGAGACCTGGTGGAATTGGCTTGGCGCTTACCTGTGGAGTATAAATACCCTACTCGGGGGGCTGTGCCGCAGTATAAGCCGATTTTGCGGGCCATATTGCGGAAGTTCGTACCTGAGCATTTGGTGGAGCGGCCTAAGTGGGGTTTTGCTCTGCCGCTGAGGGTGTGGATGCGAGAGGGGCCTCTGCGAGAATGGATGCGTGCGATGACCGAGGCGCAGCTATTGGAGAGTCGGTGGGGCATTCCGAGGGGGAAGGTGGAGGCGCTTTGGCGTCGTTATGATAGGGGGGAGGAGGAGGTGGGTACGAGGTTATGGTTGCTGGCTCAGTTGGGGGCGTTTGAGTTGGAGAGCTGCGGGGAGCGCGTCGGCGAGGCGCAGGGGCTCTATTCGCGCTAAGCATAAACAGGTGCGAGGATAAGTGCACCGACGACAGACTTCCTTCTGAGCGAAGACCTGAGCATAGGGAGAGAGGGGTTTCCACCGCCAAGGCCCCATGGCAGCCGTAGCAGGAAAGACCGAAAGAGTTGGCACATCCAGCGCCGCAGCTATGTGGAGCGGTCCCGTAGACCCACTGAGGAATACATTCAGCTGACTAATAAGAGTGATAAGCTGAGGTAGAGAGAGGAGTCCTTCGGTACGCAGGGCTTGGGTGGGGGGTAGGTGCTCAGCAATGGGCGCTATGAGAGGTTTTTCTGCCTCATTCCCTGTAAAGACGAATAGTGCTTCGGGATAGCGGCGGCGAAGGATTTCCACGAGGCTTATCCAGCTGGAGGTGGGCCAGAAGGGGCTGCCGCCTGAGCCTCCTACATGAATGCCTATGCGTAAGGGATGGCGCGAGAGGGTTTCTTGTAGGGGTGCGGGCAGGGGGGTAGAGGGTCTAAGGCGGGCGCGGTAAGGGAGAAGGTCTTCCAGCTGCATTTCCTGAATGCGCTGCCAGTCGGAAGGGGGTAAAAGAGATTTTAGGAGATAAAGGTTGAGTAAGCTCTCGTGCTGGAAGCTGCGTCTGCGGGCTACGGAGGGACGAATATTACATAGGAGCCAGTGATACCATCGGCGGCTGGTTCCAATCCGATGCGGGATGCCTGCCCGAAAAGCTCGCCACGCTAAATGGAGGCGGGGATAGACGTGCACTATGGCTTGGGCTTTGTCAAGGGGGGGAGCTTCTTCTAAGATCCAGGCTGGGTAAGGCGGGTCGTGATGGGCCAGGAGGGGCGCCGCATAACGTCGCACGAGAAAGACAATCTCTAAGTCAGGTCGGACTTGGGAGAGGAGGTTGGCTGCGGGGATGGTCAAGAGGAGGTCCCCCAGGCGGTCGGTACGGCTCAAGACTACTTTCGGGCGGGAAGAGGGTAGAGGTGGAGGGGCGTTCATCCGGCCAAATGTAACTCTCATAGCCTTTGGCGGCAAAGTAACTCTGCATGGCCTCTCGGTAGCCGTGAGTAAAGTAGAAGGTTTCGGCGCCTGTGGCTTTTAGGCATTCTACGAGCTGGTCAAAGTCGGCATGGTCGGAAAGGACGAAAGCTTGATGAAGGTGGGGTTGGCGGCGGTGTTTGCGCAAAAGGAGCCAACCGGAGGCTTCGCCTATTTCGTAGGGGGCGAATCTGCTCAGCCAGTGGGGGTCTATTTGGGGGGGCAAAAGGAGGAGGGCACCGGGCTCTACGGTTCCATTGGGCGGGAGGGGCTTCCAAGGACCGAGGCGGATTCCTTGGGCTTCGTAGGCCTCTGTCATCTTGGCTATGCTGGGATGGACATAGCGAGGGCCTATATCGGGTAAGCTGGCCAAGAGACGTTGCGCTTTGCCGAGGGAGTAGGCGAGGAGAATAGCGATCCGTTTATGGGCTTGGCAGGCGGCCCACCAGGTAGTTATTTCGGTAATGACCTTGTTGGGGTTAGGCCAGCGATAGAGGGGTAGGCCGAAGGTACATTCCGAAAGGACTGCATGGGCGGAGATGGCTTCCCACGGCTCGGCGGTAGGATCGGGGGCCGATTTGTAATCTCCCGTTACGACGAAGACATAGCCCCGATGTTCTATTCGGATTTGGGCGGAGCCTAAGATATGGCCTGCCGGATGTAAGCTCACTTGCACTTCGCCAATGGTGATTTTTTCACCCCAGGGCAAAGTCTGGATAGAGACTCTACCTAAGCGGCTTCTCAAAAGAGGCCCCGTAGGCTCACTGCACAAATAGGCCCGGCTTCCTCCGCGAGCATGGTCACTATGGGCATGGGTAATAACAGCCCGAGGCACAGGCTTCACAGGGTCAATATAAAAATCCCCCAGCGGCACGTATAAGCCTTTTTCAGTGGGTACAAGAAGGGGGGCCTTCATTAGGCGGGCACCGGGAGGGGTGATAGGTGAACCGAAAATCTAAAAAAAGGCGCTTTTTGCACGAAGGTGTGAAACTCACCGTATTCCCCTGCAGGGTCTATGCCAGGGGGCAAACTATCTAAAAAGGCCTCATCGTAGGGCTGACCTATGAGTTGGGGGGATAGTTTGGTTTCATCCACGTTGGTGATGATGGCTTTGAGGCCCCCTTGGATGACGCTTTGCGCATAGGCGAGGGAGGCTTGTGGGGTTTCGAGCCAGACTGGGAAAAGGGGGGTTAGATTGTACTTTTCCACGAGCTGGGTGCGGTAAGTGCGGATATCTGTCAAGAATAAGTCTCCGAAAGCCACGTAGGTAAAGCCCTGTTGGCGGGCCTGGCGGAGGAGTTCGCCCACGAGGTTTTCGTAGATGGTATTGGGGCAGGGGTGAGGGAGTGGCAGTCGCCACAGGGGTAGGCCAATCGCTCGGGCTTGGTCCACGACGGCGCGAAGCGGCACCTCATGATAGGGAATGGTTCCATCGGGGCGGGTGGTCGTTACCAGAGCAGCTATGACATAACCTTCGGCGGTGAGTTTTTGATAGGCCATGGCACTGTCTTTGCCCGAGCTCCAAAAGAGAAGTACCTTACTCATAGGTGAGCACGGGAGCGGGTTTGGGGAGGGGTAGGCCTAAATCATTTAGGATGGCCTCGGCCGTAGCAGCAGCCGAAAGAATCACGCCGGGTACGCCTGCGCCGGGATGGGTGTTAGTGCCTACCAGGTACAAACCCTTTATCCAGTAGCTCCTATTAGGGGGACGGAGGTTAGCGGTCTGAATAAGCCGCGGCTCAATGCCCCAAGGCGAACCCCAAGTACAATGCCGATCGCGCAAAAAGTCCTCTGGCGTATAAAGGGAAAGCGTCTGAATAGTATTTTGAAGGCCTGGCAGAAGGCGCTCCTGCAGAGAGGTGAGAATCTTTTCTTGATAGGCAGGGGCTGTTTCTTGCCAGGAGATACCGCTTTGAAGGTTAGCAACGGGGGAAAGAATATACAAGCTTTCGCCGTTTGGAGGGGCCCAGCTCTCATCCGTGCGCGTAGGCGCATGTAAGTAAAGCGAAAAGTCGGAGGGTAAAACTTTTCGCCGGAAAATATCCTCTACCAGCCCCCGGTAGCGCGGCCCCAGAACAATCGTGTGATGAGGTAAAGTATCTGGATAGGTGCGGTTTAGCCCGGCATAGATGAGGAAGGCACTCATGCCATACTGATACTGGCGCAGCCGCCAGCGGGCTATGGAAGGGAGCGCTTCTTGGCCGATGAGCCGAAAGTACGTGTGAAAGAAGTCAGCATTGGACACGACGAGGTCAGCGGGTAGGTCTCCCTGGGAAGTTCGGACGCCTATTACTTTTCCTGAGTGGGTGAGGATGCGTTGAGCTTCGGTTTTGAGGAGGAGCCTTCCTCCGATGTCCGTAAAAAGGCGAGCAAGGCCTTGGGCCAGCCCATGCATGCCCCCTCGCACATACCATACCCCCCCAGCCTTTTCCAAGTAAGGAATCATCTGATAAACAGCCGGGGCCCGAAATGGATCACCCCCAATAAAAAGCGGGTGAAACGAAAAAATAAACCGACTGCGCTCATCCCGAAAAAACTTAGCAGCTAAGCTGTAGGAGGAGCGGAGAGCTTCTAATCGGAGTGCTTTTGGGAGAAACCGAACGAGCTCTCTGAAGGTGAAAGGGCGCCGTCCTAAACCCTCCTCTATGACGGCCTGATAAAAGGCCTTAGAGCGCGTCATGAACGCATCGTACGCTCGGGCATCGCGCTCGTCAAACCGAGCTAATTGGGCCTTCATTCTCTCGGAGTCATCGGTGTAATCCAAGTAGCTCCCATCCCAGAAGTAGACCCGATAGAAGGGGTCTAACCTTTCCCAGGTAAGGTAGGCACGCCGGTCGCGCTCTGCCAGCGCAAAGAGTTCTTCTATTAGCTCGGGTGCTGTGAGGAGCGAAGGCCCCATATCAAAACGATATCCCCCCTGATACAAAGGTTGGGCTTGCCCACCCGGGTGAGCCTGCTTTTCTAAGATGGTAACCTCAAAGCCTATCGCCCTTAGGCGAATACCTAAGGCTAAACCCCCAAAACCCGCACCGATGATGACTACTTTCTTGCTCATATAGGCTATGTGGAAAAATCTTGTTCGGCCAGGCGTACAGCTATTTCGCCGGAACGCAGGGAGAGGGGTAGGCCGCCTCCCGGATGGACGGTGCCGCCAGCGTAGTATATGCCTCTTATGAGGGGGTCTCGGTTAGCTGGTCGGCGAAAGGCCGCCCAAATCCCCTCCGGAGCCATGCCATAAAGACTCCCCCCTGTGCTATTATGAAGAGCCGCCCAGTGGGCTGGCGTAATCACTTCCTCCACCTCTATCCGCTCAGGACCAAACTCCGGCCACACTTTCCGAATCCGCTGGATTGCCCGCTCGCGAAAATTGGCCGTATCTTCTGCTTTCCAGCGATCGCCTAAGGGAGGGACATTGAGGAGTACGAACCAGTTTTCGCATCCCTGTGGGGCGTCAGCCGGGTCGGTTCGGGCCGAAATGCACACATAAACCGTGGGGTCATAGTCTAATCGGCCCTCCTGAATGGCCTGAAACTCCTCAGCGTAGTTGCTACTAAATAGGATGTTGTGATGTCCAAATGGCGAACTGCCTCGCACCCCCCATAAAAACACTAAACCTGATAAGCTTTGTTTGGGAAGGCGCTGGAGTTTTCGGCCTAAGAGGTTTTGTTGGGCATAGGTGTGGTCGGTGGCGATGATGAGGGCATCGGCTTCTAAGGGGCCTTGGGGGGTTTCCACGAGGTGAGGGGGGGCTTTTTGCACCTGGATGCGCAGGGCAGGGGTTTCGGTGTAGATAGTTACGCCAGCGGCCCTAAGCGCCTGCTCAAAAGCTCGTACAATCTGATATAATCCCCCCTTTACATGGTGATTGCCTAGGCCGTTCTCCACCCAGCTAATGAGATGAAAGGTAGCGGGTAGGCGATAGGGATTTCCGCCTACGAAGGTGGCATACCGGTCAGCGATCTGCACTAAGGGCGGATAAGCTAAGATTTTTTCCGCTGCGGCATGCATGGAGCGGTATCCATCAATCAGGGGGAGATAAGGGAGGTGTTTCCAGAAAAGGGGGCTTCTGACAAGGGTGCGCAGATGGTGAATGGGTAGCTCTAAGAAGACGGGAGCCGCCCGTTCGTAGAGCCGCTTAGCATAAGCAAGGTAACGAGACCAACTCTGGACGGCTTGAGCCCCCAGCTTCGTCCGAAGCTCCTCGGCTTGACGCTCCGCCTCATGGAAGAGAGTAAGGGAAAGCCCATCCGCGAAGAAATAGTGCGTGTGGGGTTCTACCTTGAGAAAGGTGAGTTTTTCGGCTCCTAAGGCCGCCTCAAAGAAATGCGTGAAGGTAATGAGGGAGGGGCCGGCATCAAACCGGTAGGGGCCTATACGCCGCTCATGGAGTTTGCCCCCTAAGAAGGCATTCTTTTCTAAAAGGGTAACGGCAAAACCTCGGCGAGCTGCCGAGAGCGCCGCGCTAAGGCCCGCTATGCCGCCTCCAATCACGACGATCTTCCGAGGCATAAACTTTTGAGCTTTTCCCACAGGCTCAGCACGAATAGCACGATAGAAAGCATGTAAAAAAAGTCCTCCACCGGAATAGACCCTACCCGAATCCCTAAGTAGTAGGGTTTGTGGTAGCTTACAATGGGCACGGCTGTGAGATAGCCATTGAGGAGGAGTTTCCCGGGGAGAATGGCCAGCACGGTCAGCCAAAAGCGCCGAGTTTTTACGAGGCTTGTACGTAGAATCTGCCAGTCCAGAAGGATGGCGATAAGCAGGGCGAGAGCTGTAAGGAGGGTGTATTCAGGCATGTCGCCGTTGATAATAGCCCACGACTTCCCAGAGGAAGATAGCGATAAATCCCACCACGGGAAAGAAGAGCCACTCTTCCAAAGGAAGGAGGCCGAGGCGAAGCGGGAGTGTATGAGCTTCGGAGAAGCTCCAGTGTCCTCGGGCTGTAACCGCTATATCCCACACCCAAAAGGGTATGCTCATGACGAGCAAACTTAGAATGAGCCGCTTAGGGCAGCCCCAAATGGCTCTGCGCACATGCCAGTGAAAGCTTAGCAGGAGTGGCCCTGCTAAGGCCAGAAGAAGGGCTATGAGATACGAGGCCATAGAAGCATGAGTAGGAGGGCTCCTGCAGCAATTAGACTGAGCCCCACTTGGGAGCCATAGGCTAAGTTAGCCGTTAGAAGCAGCATCGCTAATAATAAGAGTAGCCCGCGTCCTAAGCTGCTCATCACGTCGGGGTAAGGTCGGGAGTCGGGATGGCGTAAGGGGTATAAGAGGCTTAGCCCTGCGGCGAAAACACCCCACGAGAGGTAGTTGCTGAGGGGGATTTCGGGGGTTTGCCAGTGCCAGTAGTGCCGCAGGGTAGTGGCATACGGTTCCAGAAGGAGATCAGTAGCGATGGCTCCTGCGGCTGTCCAGAGCGCCCGCCAGTGGTGCTGAGTGGGGCCTAAGAGAGCCCACAAGCCCACCAAGCTTCCCCAGGCCATGGCAATGGCCAGAGGAACCCCCATCAGCTGGGGTTGTAAAACCGCCGTGTATTGATAGGGGCCGAAGGGATAGCCCGTTTGGGTGCCTATTAGCTCTATCGCATAGCCGAGGAGTACGCTGAGGCCCCAAGCTCTTAGGGCTTTAGGGAGGTGAGCCGCTATCGCATAAGCTCCCACACCCCCCCATAAGAGGAGGTAGAGGCTGTCGCTTAGCCCCGCTATCCAGCTAAAGGCACCCGTTACGGCATCAGCCAGAGCAAAGGGCGTCAAAAGCAAAAGAGCCCCCACGGCCAAGCGATAAGCAAGGGGTAGAGGCTTCGTACCTATGGGAGTAAGACCCAGAAAAGTCTGTCCGGCTAAAAGGTACTTCTCTCTCTGCGATAGAGCGGCGCGCTGGGAGAGATTATAGGCGGGGTTTGCTTCTAGCTTATCCAAGATGCCTTCGTAGAGGCGGGCCATGGCGATCGTGGTGAGCCGTAAAGGCAGAGAAGGAATACGTCTAATGCCGGGCGCTGCCTCCCGATAATAAGCTCGGGCCCGCTCAATTTCATACCTCATAAGGGCTCGGTAAGCCGAGGTATCCTGTCCAGCGGCTATTTCGCTTTCCTTGACGCCAAAACGCAATAGGTCTTCTTGGGGAATGTATAGGCGTCCGCGCTCCCAGTCCTCCCGCACATCCCGTAGAATATTCGTAAGCTGCATCGCTACGCCCAGCTTCTCTGCATAATGCAAGCTCTCAGCATCCGTTAGTCCATATACATAACACATCATCTGACCCACCACCCCCGCTACCCGATAGCAGTATAAGTACAGTCCCTCAAAGCTGGCGTAACGTTTTTGGTGCAAATCCATTTCTACGCCGTTGAGGAGCTCTTCAAAGAGGTAAGAGGGCATGTGGAGGTTCTGCATAGTCTGTTGGAAGGCTGCCCCCCAAGGATACTTCTGTGCAAAGCCCTGCGGCTCACGTACAAAACGGCGCAGCTCCTCCAGATGCCGTTGAATCTCTTCGGGGGAGTATTCTTTTTCGGCATCATCTACGAGGCTATCGGCGGTCCTACAGAAGGCATAAATAGCATAAGCGTGCTTTCTTCGGGACTTTGGCAAAAACTGGGAGGCGAAATAAAAGGTCTTAGCGTAGTTTTTGGTAATGGTTTTGGCAGTTTTATAGGAGGCATGGAGGGAGGTGGGGGGGCTTCCTATGAGGAGGTTATTCTTCATCTGTCCAGAGGCGCAGGAGCTGATTGCCTTTGGGTTCGCCGCGTAGGGCACGATACCAGGTGTCTTTGGCGCGTTGGAGGCTGGGTTGCCATTCTACGATGGGAGGGGGATAACCTACTTTTTGGCGGGCATAAGGGGTGGGGAAGTAAGCTTCAGGGGGGGAGAGGCTGCGCAGTTCGGGTATCCAGGTTTTGATGAAGGTGGCTTGGGGGTCGTAGAGGCGGGCTTGACGCACGGGGTCAAACCAGCGAAAGCCGCGTCCGTCGGTTCCTACGCCTGCTTGGTAGAGCCAGTTGCCCCAGTTGCTAGCGGTATCGTAGTCAATGAGGCTGAGTTCAAAGTGGGTGGCGCCCCAACGCCAGTCAATGAGGAGGTTTTTCGTGAGGAAGCTGGCGACGATTTGGCGGGCGCGGTTGGAGGTCCAGGCGGTGGCCCGCAGTTCGCGCATGGCCGCATCTACGATGGGGTAGCCTGTGCGTCCTTCTATCCAAGCTTGGAAGAGGTCAGGGGCTTGCTGCCAAGGAATAGCCATATTTCGCAGTCCGCCAGGGGCAAAGAATCGCCCTTGCTCCTTTTTTAGGAGCCAGCGGAAATATTCCCGCCATAAAAGCTCAAAGAAGAGCCAGTAAGTAGAGTCGTTAGCGCCGTGGTCTTTTTCGGCTTTGCGCAGGCGGGCATAGACCTCTCTGGGAGAGAGGTTCCCTAAGGCTAAATAGGGCGAGAGGCGACTGCTGAAGGTATCCCCCATGAAGCTGTTACGGGTCTGCTTATAAGTGAAGACGGGGCCTGCAAGGTAGGCATCTAAGCGGTGGAGTGCGGCAGTTTCACCGCCTTTCCAGGTGAAGGTGCCTGGGGGCGGGGCGGGGAGCTTCTCCAAACGCTCCCGAAGAAGCTCTACGGTATGAGGCAGAGGGCCCGGCCAAGGAGGCAATGCCGTAGGAGGAGGTAATGGGTTTTTCACGGTCGCATGGCGCTCCACCAGCTGCCGAAACCGCGTAAAAAGAAAAGGGAGGTTCTCCACAGGGAAGGGCAGCTGCGCCTCCTCATATAAACTATTGCCCTCCAAGGCCTGAAAAGAGATGCCTTGGGATTGCAGGGCTTGTTGGACGGCTTTTTGGATGCGTTTTTCTTCGGGGGCCCATTCTGTATGGGTGTAGAGAGCGGAGATACCTTCTTGGATGGCCCAACGGGGAATCACTTCTTGCGGCTCTCCCTCTAAAAGGTAAAGAGGTGCGGGCCGAACTCGTTCCGCCAAGTCTAAGAGACTCTCCACCAGGAAGCGCTCCCGCAAGGGATGTAGGCGCCGCTCAGCAGCATAAGCGGGTGGATAGCTCAAAGTGCCCCACGAAATATGAGGCGGCCCCCACACATACACAAAAGCTATGGCTTCTGCTCCGCTCTGCAGAGCCGCCTGTAAAGCCGCATGATCATGGAGACGCTGGTCATTCAGAAGCCAAATAGCGACTTTCTGCACCATCACTAAAACAAAAATCCCTTTGCGTTGCGTAGAGGCTTTTCATGGGGAGGGCAGGCGCTTGACTTATACCATTTTGAGGCCAAGGCCTTCTTAATGGGAAGAGGGGATGGGCGCGCCCGCCCTGCGGGCGGGCGCGCCCTCACAGCGGCGGC
>JAVVHK010000006.1:0-19170 GCA_032249525.1 Bacteroidota bacterium
GCCCCTTGTTTTTTTTTTTGGGGAGGGGGGGGGGGGGGGCCCCCTCCGGGGGGCCCCCCCCGACACGGGGGCGGGCCCCGCCGCCCAAAAAGAAAGTTTATAATGGGAAACGGCACTGCCTTCATTTAGAAATGGTATATTGGAAAAGTACCCGATGGGAGAGGTGTAGGAAGTGCGAACGTTTCGCTTGCGGTTGAGGTGGGTGGGAATTTATTTAGCCTTTGAGGGCTTCGGCGCCGGCAACGATTTCCAGGAGCTCTTTGGTGATAGAGGCTTGGCGGGCCTTATTGTAGGCTAGGCGGAGCGTGCGCAGAAGCTCTTCGGCGTTATCCGTGGCGGTCTGCATGGCGACCATGCGAGCGGCATGCTCAGCCGTAACCGACTCCTGTACCGCCCCCAAAAGGATAGCTTCTACATAGACAGGCAAAAAGCTCTCTATCAGAGCTTCTGCGGAGGGTTCTAAGAGCCAGGGCTTAGGGGCTTCCGCGGCAGAGACGGAGAGAGGCAAGAGAGTTTCCATCGTGGGGAGGCTGCGGCCAATGCCCTTGAAGCGGTTATAGACGAGGACAATCGCCCGATATTCCCCATTCTGGAAGGCAGTTAGGAGGCGCTGAGCCAGCGCGCTCACTGCAGGCCGAGCAACTTCTTTACCGCCGAAAAGGTCCTCAAAGGTGTGCGGGTAGGGCGTGCGACGTAGCATTTCATAGGCTTTTTTACCGAGGATGAGAAGGTGGGTTTCGGAAGGAGGGGGGAGCTGCGGGAGGAGCCATCGGACTAATCCACTATTGAAAGCGCCACACAAGCCCCGACTGGAAGAGAGAACAACATAGAGGGTTTTGGAGGCATTAGGAGTGAGCTGATAGGGATGGGGCTCTTCTAATTGGGCAAAGAGGGTTTGGAGGAGGGTCTGGGCGGCTTCGCGATAGGGGCGCAGACGTTGGAGACGATCCTGAGCGCGACGCAGCTTGACAGCGGAAATCAGCCGCATGGCCCGCGTAGTCTGCTGAATAGAGATCACGCTGCGAATCCGTGCTCGCAGCTCTTTCAGGGCGCCGGAAGACATAGGCCTAAGCAGTTACACCAAGTCCAGCCAGCACTTGCTTAGCCGCACGCTCTAACTCTGCCTCCATAGCTTCATCTAACTCACCCGCCCGAATCTTATCCAGAAGCGGCCGATGCGCAGCCTCTAAAAACTGAATATACTGCTGCTCAAAAAGACGCACCTTCTCTAGCGGGAGCTTATCTAACAATCCTCGAGTCCCCGCAAAGATGACCGCCACTTGATGTTCTACTTTCATGGTCTGGTACTGGGGCTGTTTGAGTAGCTCTACCAGGCGGCGGCCGCGTTCGATTTGGCGCAAAGTAGCAGGGTCTAAGTCAGAGCCAAACTTGGCGAAGGCCTCCAGCTCGCGGTATTGGGCCAGTTCCAGCTTGAGGCGGCCGGCCACTCGTTTCATAGGCTTGATCTGGGCGGCTCCTCCTACCCGCGAAACAGAAATACCCACATTGATAGCGGGACGCACACCCGCATTGAAGAGGTTGGGCTCCAAGTAGATCTGCCCATCCGTTATGGAAATCACATTAGTGGGGATGTACGCTGCCACGTCGCCGGCCTGGGTTTCAATGATAGGAAGGGCGGTAAGGGAGCCCCCTCCTTTTACAATGGGACGGAAGCTTTCAGGAAGGTTATTCATCTGGGCAGCCACGGCATCGTCATCAATGATTTTGGCGGCGCGCTCCAAAAGCCGAGAGTGTAGGTAAAAGATATCCCCGGGATACGCCTCTCGGCCTGGAGGCCGACGCAAGAGGAGAGAAACTTCCCGATAGGCTGCCGCTTGCTTAGAAAGGTCATCATACACGATGAGAGCATGACGGCCCGTATCGCGGAAGTATTCTCCGATAGCTGCCCCTGCATACGGCGCCAAAAAGATAAGGGGGGCGGGGTCTGATGCCGTAGCCACCACCACGACCGTATAGGGCATCGCGCCGTACTTCTCCAACGTGCTCACAATCTGCGCCACCGTAGAAGCCTTTTGGCCGCAAGCGACATAGATGCAGTAAACGGGTTCGCCTCGTTCGTAGTTTTCCCGTTGATTGATAATGGTGTCTATGGCGATGGCGGTTTTTCCGGTGGAGCGGTCGCCGATGATAAGCTCCCGCTGACCCCGTCCAATGGGGATCATCGCGTCAATGGCTTTGATGCCCGTTTGGAGAGGCTGATTCACGGGGCGGCGGTAAATCACCCCCGGCGCTTTCCGCTCATAAGGCGAATCATAAAAGGGCCCCTCAATCGGACCTTTGCCGTCTAAGGGCTGCCCCAAAGGATTAATTACGCGCCCCAGCATCTTTTCGCTCACCTGAATAGAAGCGACCCGATAGAGGCGCCTCACGCGATCGCCCTCGTGAATGTTCTCCGTACGTCCCATCACGACGGCGCCGACATTGTCTTCTTCGAGGTTGAGCACGATGCCGCGCTCCCCTCGCTCAAACTCAATCAGTTCTCCCGCTTGCACCTCCGTCAGCCCATAAATGCGCGCAATTCCATCTCCCACTTGCAGGACAACGCCGGTATCTTCCAGCTCTTTGCTTGTGAGCGTACCCGCAATCTGCTGCTCTAAGATGCGGGTAACCTCGTCAGGTCTAAGTTCCGTAATGCTTGCCATATCAGTTGGATAATAGGTTCTTCTGGATTTCTTTCAGTTGGCCCCGCACGCTCAGGTCTGCAACCCGGGTGCCTACTTCTACGACGAAACCGCCGATGAGAAAAGGCTGCAATTCTTCGGTTAGAATGACCTCTTGGGCGCCCAGAGCCGCCTGAAGCTTTTCTGCAAGAGCGTTCTTGACCGCTTCAGATAGGGGGTGGGCCGTGCGAAGGTGGACACGTACCCGCTTTTTGTAGGAGTCGTAAATGGCGAGAAAGGCTTCACAGGTTTCATTGAGGAGGTATTCTCGTCCCCGACGAATAAGCAGCACCAAGAAGTTCCACAAGAGGGGACTAAGGGTGTTTTCTAAGAGGGGACGAAGCCATGAGATTTTTCGCAGGCCTGTGTAGATGGGGGTTTCTAAGATATTACGCAGGAGGCGACTTTGCTTGTATAGGTCTAAGAGGGCTTGGACTTCGGCGGCTATTTGATCGGTATTGGCTTGGCGCAGGCTCAGCTCAAAGAGTGCCTGCGCGTAGCGGTTTGCAATAACGCGGGGACTCATGTTAGTTTATTCGGAGTTCGTTGGCCATTTTGAGGGCGAAGGCTTCGGCTTTGGCGCGGTCTTGGAAATGGTCTTCCAGGATTTTTTGGGCGATGTCCAGGGCGAGTTTGGCGGCTTGGGTGCGCATTTCGGCGAGGATACGGTCGCGTTGGCGCTCGATTTCCTGATAGGCAAGAGCAATGATGGCCTGGGCTTGTCTTTGGGCCTCTTTGCGGGCGTTTTCCAGAATCTCATCGCGCATCTTTTGGGCCTCGGCTAAAATGCGCTGCTGCTCCTGCAGCGCGGCAACCCGAGCCTGCTCTTGCTCCCTCCTAAGAGCTTCTATCTCGGCCTGGGCCTTTTGAGCGGCAGCCAAGGCATCCGCAATTTTTTGCTCCCGCTCCCGCAGCGCCCGCAGAATGGGCTTCCACGCATACTTCCGAAGTAAAAAGAAGAAAATGCCGAATATCAGCGCACTCCAGAAAAATAGCCCGAATTGAGGCAGTATCAGGTCCATAAGCCGGAGCAAAGGTACAGATTTAGCCCCTTCCGTAGGGGACCCCGACAAGGGAGGCCGAACTCATTTTTCCCCAGACCACTTTCCGTCTAAGAAAGGAACGATGAGCCTTCTGGCCACAGACCTAAGTTTTTAGCTTGGGCTATCCAGAGGTCCTTAGGTACGGGGACGACACCGACATATTCGCATACTAAGCCGCCAGCGAGATTGGCTAAGGCCGCTGCCTGCACGATGGGCAGTTTCCAAGCCATGCCCACGGCAAGTACGCTCACCACCGTATCTCCAGCGCCAGATACATCTACAATTTGCCGCTTATGGGCGGGGATGTGCGTGAGAGTGCCCTGCGCATCCGCGACGATCACGCCTTCTTCGCTTAGGGTTACGACGGTGTAGGTGTGCGGCATACGGCGGCGAAGCTCCTGAATAGCCTCCCGGAGAGCGGATGGTTCAGGAGGCACTCTGTATCCTAAGGCCTCACTCAGCTCCCGAAGATTTGGCTTGAAGACAGTAGCTTCCGAGTAGGCCCAGAAGTTTTCCCGCTTTGGGTCTACTAAGACGGGTACCCCTTCGGCTTTAGCCGCCTCTATGAGGGCCCGAATAAGGGTGCGCGTAAGAACCCCCTTATTGTAGTCTTCCAGGATGAGGGCATGGGGCTTCTGAGAAAGAAGAAAACGAACCTTTTGTAGGAGGGCGGTTTCGTGTGGGGGGGAAATCGGAGTGGTTTCTTCACGGTCCACCCGAAGTAGATGCTGGTGGTGGGCAATCAGCCGGGTCTTTGTAGTAGTGGGACGGTGTGGATCTTCTACGAGGCCATATAGGCTAATGCCATGACGGTGGGCTTCCTCCTGTAGGATTTTTCCGGCGGGGTCAGTCCCTACTACTCCAGCCAACTCCACCTGACATCCCAAAGCCCGAAGGTTTAGAGCTACATTCGCAGCACCGCCTAAGCGGCTCTCCTCCCGCTCTAAAAGTAAAATCGGCACGGGCGCCTCCGGCGAAATGCGCTCCGCCCGCCCATACAAGTACCGATCCAACATAAGATCTCCAACCACTACAAAGCGTAAGGTTTCCAGGGGCTCCACAAGCCCAAAGGTACGTCAGCTTTCCCCTGCCCATCCTGCTTTTTGCCGTAAGTTTGCCCACATGGCGGGCGTCATCCAAAAAATTCGCAATAAAGCAGGGCTCGCCGTCGGCCTCATCGGCCTTTCCCTGCTCATTTTCATCCTCACCGACCTTCTGCAGTCTAATCAGTTTTTTCAGGAGCTTATCTGGGGGCGCAGCGATGTAGTGGCCCGAATCGGAAATGTAGAACTGAAATACGCCGAATACAGCAAGCTCTACGAGCGCAGCGTACGAAATCAAGCCCCCGAAGACCCCTTAGCCCAGGAGCAGCTCAAAAATGCCCTTTGGCAGCAGCTTTTATCGGATAAACTCTACGAAATAGAAACAGAGCCCTGGGAAATGAACGTTTCGCCTGAGGAAATTGCCGATATGCTCTATGGCGAGCGGCCGCATCCCATTGTCATGCAGATTTTTTCGCAGGGGGAGCAGATTTACGAGCGCGAACGGGTCCGGCAAATCATTCAGCAAGCCTCTAACGACCCCCAACTCAGCGCCCAACTGCGAGAACTGGAAGATTACCTGATCAAAGTGCGTCTACGAGAAAAGTACGAAGCCCTTCTCAAAGCTACAGCTTATGTACCCACTTCTCTGGCAGCTTACCAAAACCGACTGGATAATACCGACATGGACTTCAATTTTCTGGCGATCAACTACAGTGCAATAGCGGATAGTTTAGTGCCGGTTTCAGAAAGTGAGCTCAAAAGGTATTACGCCGATCATAAGGAGGAGTTTCGGCTGCGGGAACCGGAACGGGTGCTGCGGTATGTAGTGTTTTATAAGGAGCCTTCGGCGGAAGATACTTTGGAGGCGCTAACTCGAGCGCAGGAGCTGCGGGAGGCTTTCCAGAATGCGACGGACAATTACGCCTTTGCAGCCGCAAATAGCGACATTCCACCGGATTCTACTTTGAAACGCTGGTCCGACCTTAGTAAGGTTCTTCAGGATTCTATTCAAGCGGTGGGGCAGGTGATAGGGCCTTATGCTCATCCGTCAGGCTTTGCCGTTGCTAAGGTGGATACTATTGTGCGGGACACACAGCCGCTGTACCAAGTACGACATCTTATGATTATGAAAGGGCTGGACAGCGTAGCCGCCCGTAAAAAAGCCGATAGCTTATACCGCGTTATTCGGCCAGATAACTTTGCGGAGCTGGTGAATCAGTTTTCGGAGGATTGGCAGACGCGCTTTGCGAGTGGGGAGCTGGGCTGGTACGGTCCCGAAGGCCGCTTCGGAAAAGCCTTTTATGAGGCTTTGAAGAAAGCCCCCATAGGTAAAATCACGGGAGTCATTGCTTCGGAGCAGGGGTATCACATCGTGGAGGTGCGCTCCCGAGAAGACCGGCGCGTGCGGGTTTATGAGATTGTGAAGGAAGTAGTCCCTTCCTCCAAGACCATTAGTGCGATTCGGCAAAAGGCCCAACAGATGGCCCTTCACGCCGAAAAAGACTTTGACGGCGCTGCCCAAGCCGCGGGACAAAATATACGGATTAGCCCTGCCCTCCGCCCCAGCAGTAGCAGCCTGCCCGGCATATACGGCATCAGCGAGCTTTTACGCTGGGCCTTTAGCCAGAAAAAACCCGGCGCCTTCTCCGGCGTGGTGGAATTAGAAAACGCCTTTGTCGTAGCGCAGATCGTGAAAGCCGACGAACCGCCTTACCGTTCTTGGGAGGCCGTACGGGACCTCATTGAGCCCAAGGTCCGCAATCAAAAGAAGGCTCAGCTTATTCGCCAACGCTTGGAGGGGAAGGGGAATAGCTTAGACGAGCTTAAGGCGGCCTTTGGGCCTGGCGCGTACACCAGCCGCAGCCAAAACGCTCTTTACGGAAGTGTGGCTGTACCGGGGCTGGGTTTAGAGCCCAAAGTTCTGGGTGTAGCCGCTGCCCTCAAGGAAAACGCCCTGAGTCCTCTCATTGAGGGTACCAATGGCGTTTATAAACTCCAACTTACCCGTAAGACGATTCCGCCTGAGGCTACGCCCGACATGGCTAAAAGTTACAGTGCTGGGCAGAGCGCTACTTTGAGCAATCAGCTGATTCAGCGTTTCCAAAACGCCATGACGGAACGTTTGGAAGTGAAGGATTATCGGTATCGGTTTGGGTTCTGATGCGGGGGCTTGCCCTCGTTTTGTGGGGGCTGGGCGTTGTAGGGAGCTTTTATTGGGGGAAGGCGACTTCTCCGGCTTTGGAGGGGACCTATGTGCTTTCAGCAGACCGATGGAAGCAGGACCGAGCACCCTATCAGGACCTGCAGGCGCCGGCCGACCCCATCACTTTGTGGATATTTCGGGAAGTGCCCGTCTATGGGATGGTGTATTTGCTCTTTTGGAAGGCGATAGGGGGTCTTCTCCTCGTGGGTTTCGTTTTGCGCAGGCCCCTGCGTGAGGCCCCTCCTACTCCCTGGCACTGGATTATGGTGGGGCTGATAGGAGGACTTTATCAGGTTCTTCCTTGGAATGCACCCATAGAGGTGGGAGAGACAGCGTATGGGCTGGCCCTTTGGCTGGGGGAATCGGCCCGACGTCCCTTCCTGCAGGGTATCCTCCTGAGCGTACTTCTGCTCTGGCAGCCGGTGGTGGTATGGGCCCTGGTTTTTTGGCTCTACCGCCGCTGGGAAAACCAAGAAGGCCAGGCGGCCTTGTATCACCTGCTGGGGCTTCTCTGGGGAGTCCTGGCCCTCTTAGCCCTGAGTAAAACCCTCTGGGGCTCGGCCGCGCTCTATGCCTACCTTCTCAACTACACCCTTCTCCTGTGGCGAGTGGGCACCCCGGATAAGGGCCTTTGGCTCCTCAACGGAGCCAGCCTGCTAATTTTAGTCTTATTTTCGGGGGAAATGGGGCGGCTCCCTTATCGGGAGCGCGTCCTGTATCGGCGAAATCTATGGGCAGCCCTCAGCACCTTAGGGTGGGGCGGACGCGCTTTTCCCGGCCTGACCCTCTTCACCGTGCGCCCTCGCTCCCCCACCCTCAAACTCTTACAGCTCCTCCTCGGCCTGAGCTACTTAGGATACGGTACTTTCACTTTCCTCCGACATCCTTCGCCCCAGACCTCCCTCTCCTTAGCCCCCAATAGCTGCTTCTGGGGAATGCCCCCTACTTACCTTACCCTCCAAGGACCTTACGGATGCGACCTGACCACACCCCATACATGGTCCTCCGCCAGAGTAGACTGGGAAGAGCTTTACCGAAAACTGCACCAGCCCGACTGGATATATGATGCCGAAGGCTATATGGCGAGATTTCGGTACTACCTACCCCGTAAGTTAGCCCCCTACGAAGCCGTTGATACCACCTTATTTGGTTTCCTGCGGCTTTACCGACGAAAGTCTAAGGACACCCTTCCTTGGATTAGAGCACACCCCCCGGCAAAGCCACAATCCCAACCCAACTAAGACTTAAGTTTGCGGACGGGCTGACCATTCGTCGGGTCTGGCGGCGCTACTAACTCCAAGTCCACCTGGCGCCGATCAAAATCTATCCGTTTGATGCGCACCCACACTTTATCCCCTAAGCGAAAGCGGATACGAGTATAACGTCCTTTCAGCAGATGGCCGTAGGGATCCCGCTCATATATATCGTGCGGCAAACTTCGTATGGAAATCATGCCTTCGGCCCGAGTCTCTATCAGCTCTACATATATCCCCCAGCTCTCAATCCCCACTACTAGCCCCTCCAAGGTGGCGTCTTGGAAGCGGCTTAGATATTCCAACTGCTTGTAACGCACGGAGGCCCGCTCCGCCTGCTCTGCTACTTTTTCGCGTTCGGAAGTGTGGCGCGCTATCGGCTCTAAAAGGCCCATCTCCGGATAGGGTGAGGGCTCCCCATTTAGCACGGCCGCTAAAATCCGGTGCACCACTAAGTCCGGATACCGCCGAATCGGACTGGTAAAATGCGTATAATGCGTAAACCCCAGCCCATAGTGCCCAATATTGGTAGGCGTGTAAAGGGCTTTGGGCATCGTGCGGATACACACCGTTTGGATGATATGGGCTTCGGGTTTTCCTTCAATTGCCTCTATGAGGGCATTGAGCGAGCGGGTAAGTGCCCGCGGATGATGCACCTCAATATCGTATCCAAACCCTTCTAAGAAGACTTTGAGGGCCTTGAGCCGGGAAGGGTCTGGCACATCATGCACCCGATAGAGAGTAGGGACTTTCTTCTGAGAGAGGAAAAGGGCGACTTGCCGATTAGCCAGAAGCATGAGCTCTTCAATGAGCTTGTGGGCGTCTTTGCGTTCTTTGACGAAGAGAGCGATAGGGGTCATGGTTTCGTCCAGCCGAAAGCGGATTTCTTCCGTTTCAAAGTGGATGCCGCCTTCTCGCAGACGTTTTTCGTGGAGCTTTTTAGCGAGGTTATTCAGGGTTCGGAGGGCGTTAGCAAAGGGGCCTGACCCTTTTTCGATTTCGTGCTGGGCCTCCTCGTAGGTGAATCGGCGCTGACTGTGAATGATGCTTTTTCCCATCCAGACGCTTTTGATGCGGGCCTGGGTATCTATTTGAAACACCACCGAAAACGTGAGCCGATCCTCGTGGGGTTTGAGCGAACATAAGTCCGCACTGAGCCGCTCTGGAAGCATGTGGATCGTCCGATCCACCAGGTAAACGCTTGTTCCCCGCTTATAAGCCTCTTCGTCTAAGGCCGTGCCCGGCCGCACATAGTAACTCACATCTGCAATATGGATACCCACCTCGTACAGCCCACTGGGAAGCACCCGAAAAGAAATGGCATCGTCAAAGTCTTTTGCGTCCTCCGGGTCAATAGTGAAAGTGAGGATATCCCGAAAGTCGTGGCGCCGCTCTATTTCTTCTGGGGGAATTTCCTTAGGGAGGGCCTCGGCTTCGGCAAGGACTTCGGGCGGAAAGGCTTCGGGGAGATCATATTCCAGCAGGATGGCGTGGATTTCGGTTTGATGCCGTTGGGGCTCTCCTAAGACTTTGACGACTTCAGCTATGGGGTATTTGAGCCCCCAGGAAAGAAAGCGAACCGCCACCTTTTGACCCACCAGGTCAGCTGGCGTGTCCTTAGGAAGCTGAAAGTCTATAGAAAGGGGCGGCTGAACCGGCACTACATAAAGCCGCCGATTGCGCCCCTCCTCCACATGCCCAATGAAGATTTTATTCGTAGGCTCCAGCCGCCGCACCAAGCGCCCCACTAACTCCTCAGGATAAATGCCCGTCACCTCTACCTCTACTATTTCCCCTGGTAGAACCCTCAACTTCCGAAAATCCCCCAGACGTACCGCTATCCCAAAAGGAGCCAGGCTTACATACGCATCCTCGTAGCGGACGAATACTTCCCCTCTAAAAGTCCGCCCCAGGAGGTGAAGCTTATAACGGTTTTTTTCGTCTTTTTGGATCCAGGAGCTCTTGACCAGTTCTGCGAGCTCCAGTTCTAAAACACTTTCATCTATGAGTCCGTTGAGCTCGGCCAAAATCTGGGCGGGGCGCCAACGTTTGGAGCCTTTTTTGAAGAAGATCTTGAGGACGGCTATGGTGGTAGGACGCATTAGGGAGCGATTACTTCAAATTCTACCCGCCGATTGAGGGCTCGGCCTTCGGGGGTGGAGTTATCAGCGATAGGTTTCGTATTGCCGTGGCCGACAGTCTGGAGACGCTGGGGCTCAATGCCTTTTTGGATGAGGTAGTTGCGCACGGCGTTAGCTCGAGACTCGGAGAGGCGCTGGTTATACTTAGGGTCTTTATCCCCAATATCTGTGTGGCCATGGATGCGAATGCGCACTTCGGGATTAGCTTTGAGAAACTCCACTATGCGGTCCAAAGCCGGATAAGAACTGGGCGTGATTTCCGCGCTGTTGGGCTGAAAGTGAATCCGGGTTTCGCGTAGGATTTCTCCGATTACGGCTGGCTTGAGGGTGATGGTGAGGGTTTCAGAGCGTTCTACTTGCAGGGTATCGGTATAGGGGAAGTAGCCTTTTTTGTCTATTTGGAGGCGATAGGTACCGGGGGGTAAGGTGTGGGAGGCTTCGCCTCGGGAGTCAGATTGTATTTCGGACTGGGTGCGACTACCCTGGATCCAGCGTACTCGAGCTTCAGAGAGGGGGTTTTGGGACTTTTCATCCAGGATTCGGAGGGTGATTTTGGGGAGCGTGGGAGGTTCTGCAGGAGGGGAGGAAGGGGGTTGAGGCAGGGGAGAGAGGGAGAGGGTCACCACGTTGGGTTGGGGCAAGCTCAGGGTCTTTTGGGCGGATTGGTAGCCGGGGTGGGAAGCGGTAATGGTATAGTCACCGGGGAGGAGAGCCGTGGTAGCTTCGCCGTTGGGGGTAGTAGTGAGTTCCGTGGTGATTTTAGGGCCGTTGATTTGGATTTTAGCGCCGGCGAGGGGTTTTCGGGTGGTGGCATCCAGCACTTGAAACCGGACGGGGAGCGGTTCTGGGGGTAGAGTTTTGGGGGTATCAGGAGGGGGGGTACGGTACTTTTCGAGCTTTTCTATGGTGATTTTTCGGATGGCGGCGTTTCGGTAGTCGCACACGTAGAAGGTATTAGGTTTTTCGCCGAGACAGATTTCTATGGGCTCATGGAAGCGGGCGTATTTGCCATTGCCGTCTATCCAGCCGGGCTTTCCTGTGCCGGCTAAGATTTCTACGGTTTTTTCGGCGGGGTTGATTTGGTAGATGCAGTGCATGCCGCCATCGGCGATGTAGAGGTTTCCATCGGCATCCACTGCGACGCCACCGCCTTGGCCATTAGTGGTGGCGAAGGAGAGTCCGCCCAAGGTGCCCCGGATTTGCCAGCCCCTAAAGCGAAGGTCTACAAAAGTGCTCACTTCGCCTTGAGGGGTTACTTTTCGGATGGCACGGTTGCCCGCATCCACAATATAGAGGTTATCGTACTTGTCAATGGCGAGGCCGACGGGACTGTTGAAGGCGGCTTCTTTGCCGGTGCCGTTTTTGTAGCCGGGGGTACCTTGTCCTGCTACGGTTATGACACGGCCTTGAGGTGTGATTTTACGGAGGGCATGATTACCGGTCTCCAAGACAAAGAGATTGCCCCGGCTATCGCGCACGATAGCGATGGGAAAAGCAAAGGTAGCTTCCTTGGCGGGGCCGTCGTCAAATCCGGCACCTTTACCACCTGCTATGGTTGTTACCTGGCCATCGGGGCTAATACGCCGAATCGCATGATTGAAGTAATCGCATACATAGAGGTTTCCCTGGGGGTCTAAGGTCAGGCCGTGAGGGCTATTGAAGAGGGCTTCTTCGGCTGTTCCATCTTCAAAGCCTGCCACTCGGGGAGAGCCTGCCACCAGCACCACGCGACCATCCGGCGTTACTTTTCGCACGCAGTGATTGTTATCGTCAGAAAAGTAAATGGTTCCATCTTTTTTGACGACGATGCCGTTAGGGCGGTTGAGAGCGGCTTCTAAGGCTGGCCCTCCCTTGTAGCCGACCCGACCGCTGCCAGCTACGGTGCTCACTTCTACCTTGTAGGTGACCTCCAAAGGCTCGGGTTGAGCCAGGGCAGATGCAAGAAGTCCCCAAACTGCCCAAATGCGCAGGAGCATCCGAATAAAGGTGCTGAGCGTGAGCGGGAGACGGGCCTCGAACCCGCGACCTTCAGCTTGGGAAGCTGACGCTCTACCAGCTGAGCTACTCCCGCAAAAGGCTCTGAGCAACTTGGATTGCTCAGAGCCTTCGCAAAGGTACGAAGATTTCCGTATAAAGACGCAGGAGAGAGGGACTTGGCATGACTCGCTAAGCCAATCAGCCATTCTTGATGGCGACCTGATATGGGAAAGACAGTACCTGTCTTCTAAAGACCAGTAAGGCTTTTATGGGTCTCACCGGCTCCGCTCCACCTTAGTAGCGATACCAATCGGGCTTATAAGGGCCTTCTATAGGTACGCCGATGTAGGCGGCCTGTTCGGGGGTTAGTTCATCCAGCTCAGCGCCGAGCTTTTCTAAGTGGAGGCGGGCCACCATTTCATCCAGATGCTTGGGAAGGGTATAGACTTTATTTTCGTATTGGTCGCCGCGGGTCCAGAGTTCGATCTGAGCCAGCACTTGATTGGTGAAAGAGCAAGACATGACGAAGGAAGGATGCCCTTCGGCGCAAGCTAAGTTCATAAGGCGACCTTCGGCTAAAAGGATGATCTCTTTGCCGTCGATGTTATACACATCCACGTAAGGGCGGAGGCTGTATTTCGTGTGGCCGTAGTGCTTATTGAGCCATGCGACGTCAATTTCTAAGTCAAAGTGGCCGATATTACCGACGATGGTTTTATCTTTCATGGCTAAGAAGTGGCGACCCACGACTACATCGCGATTTCCGGTGGCGGTGATGACAATATCGGCTAATCGCACGGCATTATCCATTTTCATGACGCGGAAGCCATCCATAACGGCTTGGAGCGCACAGATGGGGTCAATTTCGGTAACTATGACTTGAGCGCCTGCCCCCGCAAAAGCCTGTGCCGTCCCTTTTCCTACATCGCCATAACCCGCCACGACGACGGTTTTACCTGCGATCATGATGCCAGTAGCTCGGCGAACCGCATCTACGGCAGATTCCCGACACCCGTAAATATTGTCAAACTTAGACTTTGTAACGGAGTCATTGACATTGATAGCGGGGAAAGGCAGCATGCCTTTGGCTGCGTACTCATAGAGGCGACGCACGCCCGTGGTGGTTTCTTCGGAGACGCCCCGCACCTGCTTGGCTAGTTCTGGATATTTCTCTATAACGAGTCGCGTGAGGTCTCCCCCGTCGTCCAAAATCATATTGAGGGGACGGTCAGGACTGCCGAAGTAAAGGGTTTGCTCAATGCACCACCAATATTCTTCTTCGGTTTGGCCTTTCCAGGCGAAGACGGGGATGCCGGCGGCTGCAATGGCGGCGGCGGCGTGATCCTGAGTGGAAAGCGGATTACAGGAGGACCAGCGCACTTCGGCGCCGAGCTCAACCAGCGTCTCAATGAGGACTGCCGTTTCAATCGTCATGTGGAGGCACCCGGCTATGCGTGCGCCTTTGAGGGGTTTGCTGTGGCGATACCGTTCCCGAAGAGCCATAAGACCGGGCATTTCCGCTTCAGCCATCCGAATCTCGCGCCGGCCCCATTCCGCCAGCGACAGGTCTGCGACTTTGAAGTCTTGCGTGGTCGTCGTCATCATAAGCTCGTGCAAAGGTATGAACTCCTAAACATATACGAGCTCGGAAATTTCCCAACCTTTGTTTGGCATGCGGTGGGAAGAGATTCCGGAGGCGGAGCGGGTACGTTCCCTCTGGGAAGGGCTTTTGCGGGTGCAGCGGATTCCTCAGGCTATCCTCTGGGTAGGCAAAGAGGGGATTGGTAAGACGGCGCTGGCCTGGGCAGCCACCCAGAGCCTTTTATGCACTTCAACAGCTCCCCCCTGCGGTGAGTGCCCCAACTGCCAAAAAGTCGCTCACCTGACCCATTCCAACCTTTACCTGATAGCCCCCACAAGCACCGCTACTCTCCCCGAAGAGGCCACCCAGCGCCTCACCCAAGCCCTCCTCCAAAACCCCTTCCTAAGCCTAAGCGAGTTTCAAAGCCTGCTCAAGTCTTCTACCCTGAGCATTGGAGTGGAGACGGTTCGTCGCCTTCAGAGTGCTCTGCTCTTGACCCCCGCTGAAAATACCTGGCGCGTAGTGTGGTTTTGGCACGCCGAAACCCTTACCCGGCAAGCAGCCAATGCCCTCCTCAAGATCGTTGAAGAACCGCCCCCCCAAACGGTGTTTTTCTTTTTAGCCACTCGCTTAGAGGCGCTGCCCGTTACTATTCGGTCTCGCACACAGGTGTGGTCTATTGCCCCTCTATCGGAAGAGACTTTACTGGCTTATGCAGAGGGCGCAAAAGATGAGAAAGAGGCGCGTTTGTGGGTACGGCTTGCGGAGGGGAGCCTCAGTCGGCTGCGGCAGCTGCGAGAACCCGCCTGGCAAGAGCTTTTGCAAACAACCCGACTGTGGCTCAGCTACTGCCTCCAACCGCACTTAGCGCAGGATTGGATGAGCCTCATAGATACCCTCGGGCGGAATCCCCTCCTGCCCGAAGCCCTTCGCCTAAGCATGACCTTAGTGCAGCAGAACCCTACTCTCTCCTTTTCGCAAAAAGCCTATGCCTTGAGCCGCCTTTTAGAGGCTTTAGACGCCCTATCAGGCCACCTGCAGCCTGCCATCGTGCTCAGCTGGCTCACCACCGACCTCCTACAAAACTGGGCAGCCCCACCCCTCACCTGGGAGTTTTTGCTCTCAAGCTAAGGAGGAAGCCTTGGAAGCGGCTCTTAGACGTCTCTTCAAGGCTTTTCGCCGCCAGCGCAGCCACAAAACCCCCCAGATAGCTTCCCATATCACGGCGGAGCTCATTTTGGAGCGGCCTGCCCTCCGCTCCGTAAAAACTATCGGCACCTCCACCAGCTTAGCCCCCGCCAAATACGCCTTATACTTGACCTCAATCTGAAACGCATAACCCCGAAACCGAAAAGACCCTAAACTCAGAATGGTTTCTAGCAGGGAGCGCCGATACCCCACAAAGCCTGCCGTAGGGTCCTTCACCGGAAGGCCCGTCACCGTACGCACATACCAGCTAGCACCATAACTCAGTAATATCCGACTCAAAGGCCAATTGACCACCGTGATACCTTTCACGTAGCGGGAGCCAATAGCTAAGTCGGCCTCTTCCAGCGCCCGGGCTAACCTTTCTACATCGCGAGGGGCATGGCTAAAGTCAGCATCCATCTCATAGATGTATTCAGCCGAAGTATTGGCCAAAACCCACCTAAATCCGGCTTCGTAGGCTCGGCCCAAGCCCTCTTTTTGGGTGCGCACCAGGAGCCGAACGAACGTCTCGGGATGCTCTTGCTGATAAGCCCGTACCAGATCAGCCGTGCCATCGGGCGAATTGTCATCTACTACTAAGACGCCGGGAGCCAAAGAAAGCTCTTGAAGGGCCTTGAGCATGGAGAGGATGTTATCGGCTTCGTTATAGGTGGGAAGGATAATCCAGTGCTTAGGCGGCATGGGCAGACCGTGGACGAAGGGTAATTACTCGGTTGCAGTAGGCATGGGCTTCGGGCCGGTGCGCAATGAGGAGGACGATCGCGCCATCGGCTAAGCGACGCAGACTTTGATAGAGTAGGGCTTCGGTTTGGGGGTCTATTTGGGCGGTGGGTTCATCTAAGAGCCAGAGGCTGGGTTTTCGCAGCGCGGCCCGCCATAAAGCTATGAGCTGGCGCTCTCCCGCTGATAGGTTCTGCCCGTGCGGCCCAATCTGCATATCTAAACGCCAGCCCTTTACATACGAGTCAATACCTATCTTTTGGGCCGCATCCCAAATCTCCTCTTCCGAAAACGGCTCATACAAAGTGAGATTATCCAACAGCGTGCCCTCAAATAGCACAGGCTCTTGCGGGATGTAGGCTATTTCTCGGCGCAGGGCCGCTTTATCCCATGCGGAGATGGGAAGGCCGCCATAAGAGATTTCCCCCGCCTGCGGCTCGTAATACCCTAAGATTAGATAGAAGAAAGTGCTTTTTCCGCTGGCGGTGGGGGCAGAGAGGGCCACGATTTCACCAGGTTCCGCTTGAAATGAGAAATTTTCTAACACCGGCTCTCCGGGCTGATAAGCAAAGGAGACTTCCTTTACTTCTAAGCGATAGGGCGGCCCAGAAGGGGGAGTTTGGCCCTGAGAGGGTTCTTCGGCGGGATTGTCTAAGAGCCGAAAGAGCCGATCCGCACTCACTAAACCCATTTGTAAGCTATTGACCTGGTCGGCCAAAATCCGAAACGGCCGAAAGAAGATTTGCAAATACAGACTGAAAGCCACGAGCGTGCCAAGCGTAGTTTGACCATGAGAGAGGCGATAGCTACCTGCCCCTAAAACCACTATAAGACCTACAATAGTGACCAGGTCCATGGCCGGAAAGAAAAAGCTAAAGTAGCCAATAGTGCGGCGATAGCTTTTATAGAATTGGCGGTTGAGGCGGTGGAAACGTTTCAGGAGGCTATCTTCCATGGCGAGGGCCCAGGAAAGCTCCCGGGTACGCAGGAGTTCCTGCAGATAAGCATTCATGAGCCCAATATAACGTCGTACTCGGGTGAAACTTTCCCGGATTTTGCGGGAGAAGTAGCTGGAAGTAATCAGACCTAAGGGCAAGGTTAAAAGGGTCACCAGCGCTAAAAAGGGATCCACCGCAAACATCACTACTAAGAGGATCAAGAGCTGTAACATTTCGCTGCCAATGACCAGCAGAGTTTCGGAGAGGGTGGACTGGAGGGTTTGGGTATCGGTCATGAGGCGGGTAAAGAGAATACCCGAGGAGTAGCGGCTCAGGAGAGGGATTTGGAGGCGAAGGATTTTCCCGAAGAGACGTACGCGCAAATCATGAACGAGGGACCAAGCGAGGCGCTGGGTGAAAAGGTTTTGCAGCCTTTGTAGCAGGGCATGGAAAATCGTAAACCCTATCAAAATCGCCCCCCAAGTCCAGAAAGCCGAATAGTTACGTTCCGCCAAAGGATGATCAATGATGTAGCGATACAGATAGGGTCGCAGGGGTTGAAAGCTGGATACCACAAAAACCAGCAGGAGCGCCCCTAAGAAGGCATAAGGCCGCCGCATTAGTTCTTTGAGGAGGCGCCGCGTAACCTGGTAGGGATTCATGCCGGCAGAGCCACTAAACCTTCATAAAGCTGGGCAACCTTATCCCGAATGTAAGCTTGATAATAGCGGGCCGAAAGAGGCTCGCCCGTAGCTTGCTCACACAGCGCTTCCGAGGTAAGCGTATGCCCATAGGCGTGAATATGCGTCCGAAGCCAGGCAAGCGGAACTTCAAACGAACCCTGTGCAACGGCCTCCAAATAATCAGGATGCTCCCGTTCTATGGCAGCCGCAAACTGCGCCGCATAAAAGCTCCCCAGCGAATAAGTAGGAAAGTAGCCAAAACTTCCCATAGACCAGTGAATATCCTGCAGAACCCCCAAAGCATCGGAGGGAGGGGTTAGGCCTAAGTACTTCTGCATTTTCTCGTTCCAGGCGGCGGGCAGATCGCTTACGGAAAGGTCGCCATTGATCAAGGCCCGCTCTAACTCAAAGCGCAAAAGAATATGCAGGTGGTAGCTCACCTCATCGGACTGAATGCGGATAAGATGGGGCTTGATGAGGTTGGCTCGCTGAGCTAAGGTCAGGGGTGTATAGGCAGAGAGCCAATCCGGCTGGTAGGCAGGGAGAATCTTTTCATACATAAAGCGCCAGAAAGCGAGGCTATTGCCGATGTGATTTTCCCAAAAGCGGGATTGAGACTCATGGATGCTAAGGGAGGCGGACATAGTAATAGGCCAGCCCAGCGGCTCCTCAGGAAGGCCCATTTCATAGAGGGCGTGGCCCATCTCATGCATAGCACTGCCCAAGGCCATCAAAATATCTTCCTCATCTATGCGAATGGTGAGACGCACATCTTTGGGGCAAATGCCCGAACAGAAAGGATGCGGCGAAAGGTCTAAACGATTAGTTTCTGGATTCCAGCCGATGCAGGTGAGCACCTCTTCTACCAGGGCTCGCTGGTGAGCCGCCGCCATCCGAAGGGCAGGCGCCTCCGAAGCCGGAAGAGAAACCTCCTGACAGGCTTGAAGCGTCTGAATGAGAAACTCTCGGATCTCTGCAAAAAGCGCTTCTATGGCTTTCGGACGGAGGCTTCGCTCAAAGAGCCGCAAAAGAGCCTCATAGGGCTCTTCTTCGTAGCCGAGGCAGCTGGCTTTTTCCTGGGAGAGGCGAATAAGCTTTTCAAGATAGGGGGCAAAAGCAGAAAAGTCAGAGCGGCTTCGGGCTTCCGCCCACACGACCTGAGCCTGACTGGCAACTTCCGAAAAAGTTTTCACAAGGTCAGTAGGAAGCTTTTCAATGGGTTCGGCTTCTTCAAGGTAGATTTGAAGCTGGGCTATTTCGGAGGGGGTGAAAGTACTCTTGGAGGAGTGGAGGGCTTCCCGAATCAGAGGTAAAACTTCTTGGGTGAGGTTTTGGTGGTGTAGAGCAGCCAGCTCCCCTATCACCTGAGCCCGATGATACGCCCCCGCTCGGGGCATCATCACTTCCTGATCCCAAGTAAGCACTTCTATGGACGCCCCTAAAAGAGCTTGACGTCGCAGCGCTGCATGAAGTTTTTCTTTCAGGCTCATCCTACAAAGGTACACATAACCGATTAGGCTGATGGCCCCCCACAAACCGCATCAGCGTGTAGTACCAAATTCTATGCAAAGGGTTTCTGAATGCGAGTCGGTGGTATTTTGCGGGGCGGGGGGGGGGGCCGCCCCGCGGGGGCGCGCCCCCCCCCAAAAAAAAATTATTATGGGCGATTTTGGGGGGGTTTATTGGGGGCAAAAAAA